>JBJMTY010000019.1:0-20915 GCA_045811445.1 Allosphingosinicella sp.
CGTGTCCCAGGATCGACGGGAAGAGCCCTTCCGAATCCAGGCCGTCGAGGGTGTAGGCATCGGTGTGGCAGATCCCGCTCGCCTTGATCTCGACCAGCACCTCGCCGGCCTTCGGCCCGTCGAGATCGACCTCGTGAATCTCGAGCGGCCGGTTCGGCGCAACGGCGATGGCGGCGCGGGTTTTCATCTTTCCCTCTCCTGCTCCTCCCCGTTCCGGGGAGGAGAATCAAGCCCCGCCGGGGAAAGGGATGCTGCCGCTCATGACCAGACCGGCGATACCGCGAACCGTCTGGGCGCTGGGGCTGGTCAGCCTGTTCATGGATCTGTCGTCGGAGATCGTCCACGGCCTGCTGCCCTCGTTCCTGACCGTCGGGCTGGGGGCGAGCGTCGCTACGGTGGGGCTGATCGACGGCGTCGCCGAGGCGACGGCCTCGATCTCCAAGATATTCTCCGGCTGGCTCTCCGACCGGATCGGGCGGAGGAAGCCGCTGATCCTGCTCGGCTACGGCCTCGCCGCGCTGACCAAGCCGCTCTTCCCGCTGGCGGGGAGCGCGGCGACGGTGCTCGGCGCGCGCTTCGCCGACCGGATCGGCAAGGGGCTGCGCGGCGCCCCCCGCGACGCCCTCATCGCCGACGTAACGCCGGCGCATTTGCGCGGCCGCGCCTTCGGCCTCAGGCAAGCGATGGACACGGCCGGCGCTTTTGCCGGGCCGCTGCTCGCGGTCGGGCTGATGCTGCTGCTCGCCGGCGACATGCGCGCCGTCTTCTGGTTCGCGACCGTGCCCGCGGCGCTGGCGGTCATCTGCGTCCTTGCGGGAGTGGAAGACGCGCCGGCGGCGCCCGGCGCACCGCGCGTGCCGATCCGCTTCGCCGACCTGCGCTCGCTCGGCCGGCCCTTCTGGGCGGTGACCGGCATCGGCATGGTCTTCACCCTCGCCCGGTTCAGCGAGGCTTTCCTGATCCTGCGTGCCAGCGGCGAAGGGCTGGGGCTGGCGCTGGCGCCGCTCGTGCTGGTGGCGATGAACGGCGTCTACGCGCTCGGCGCCTATCCGGCCGGAGCCCTGGCGGACCGAATGCCGGCGCGGACCCTTTTGCTGTGGGGCCTCGCAATCCTGATCGCCGCCGATGCCTGCCTCGCGGCAGGCGGACTGGCATGGGCTTTCGCCGGCATCCTGCTCTGGGGCGCGCACATGGCGCTCACTCAGGGCCTGCTCGCCAAGCTGGTCGCCGATTGCGCGCCCGACCGGCTGCGCGGCTCGGCCTTCGGCCTGTTCAACCTGGCGAGCGGCGTGGCGATGCTGGCCGCGAGCGTCCTGGCGGGCCTGTTGTGGGACGAAGTCGGCCCCGCCGCCACCTTCCTCGCCGGCGGCGGCTTCGCGGCTCTGGCGCTGCTCCTCGTCCTGGTCAGGCGCCGCGCATGATCTTGCGGCGGTCGGCGAGCACGGCCTGGGCGGCGTTGTGGCCCGGCGCGCCGGTGACGCCGCCGCCCGGGTGGGCCCCCGAGCCGCAAAGGTAGAGGCCGGCCAGCGGCATGCGATAGTCGGCGTGGCCGAGCATCGGCCGGGCCGAGAAGAGCTGGTCGAGCCCCATCTTGCCGTGGAAGATGTCGCCGCGCGGGATGCCGAAGCGCTGCTCGAGATGCCAGGGCGACAGCGCCAGCCGCCCGACCACTGAGGCCTTGAAGCCCGGCGCGTAGCGGTCGACATGGGCGATGATTTGATCAGCCGCCTCGTCGACCCGCTTTTCCCAGCCGCCTTCCACCTCGTAGGGGAAATGCTGGCAGAACAGGCTGGCGACGTGGGCGCCGGGCGGAGCGAGGCTGTCGTCGAGGGTGGAGGGGATCAGCATCTCGACGATCGGCTCGCGCGCCCATCCTTCGGTGCGCGCTGTGAGATAGGCGCGGTCCATGTAATCGAGCGAGGGCGCGACGATGATGCCGGCCGTGAGATGGTCGCCGGGCTCGGGCCGCGAGGTGAAGCGGGGCAGCTCCGACAAGGCAAGGTTGATCCGGAACGTCGCCGATTCCGCGCCCCAGCCGGCCATGCGGCGGCTTATCTCCTCGGGCACCGCGCCTTGCGGCAGCAGCTCCGAGAACAGGGCCTTCGGATTGACGTTGGCGACCACCGCCTTGGCGCGATAGGTCCTGCCCCCGGCGACGGCCCCGGCGGCGCGGCCGCGCTCGACGATGATCTCGTCGACCGGCGCGTCGAGGATTATCTCGGCCCCTTCCGCTTGCGCCGCCTTGGCCATCGCCTGGGTGATCGCGCCCATCCCGCCGATCGCGTGCCCCCAGGCACCCGGCACCCCCGCCGCCTCGCCGAACAGATGGTGGAGCAGGACGTAGGCCGAGCCCGGCGAATAGGGGCTGGCGTAATTGCCCACGACGGCGTCGAAGCCGAACAGCGCCTTGACGATGTCGGTCTCGAAATAGCGGTCGAGGATGTCGCCGGCCGATTTGGTGAAGAAGTCGAGCAGGTCGCGCCGCTGGCCGGCGTCGAGGGCGCGGAGGCCCGTGCCGAGCTTCAGCGCCGCCAGCACGTCGGCGAGCCCGCCGCCGGCATTGGGCGGCGCGCGCAGGATCCACTCCCTGAGCAGGGCGACGACCGCTTCCAGCGCCTTCGAATAGGCGTCGTAGCCCGCCGCGTCCTTGGCCGAGTGGCGCGCAATCTCCCGCCGCGTCAGCCCGCCGCGGCCGGAGAGGAGATGGTCGGCGCCCAGAGTGGGCAGGAAATTGTCGATCTTGCGCAGCACCACCTTCAGCCCGTGGCGGTAGAGGCGCATGTCCTCGATCACCTTGGGGTTGAGCAGGCTCACCGTGTAGCTGGCCGTCGAGTTGCGGAAGCCCGGCGCGAATTCCTCCGTCACCGCCGCGCCGCCGACGACGGAGCGGCGTTCGAGGACGGTGACCTCGAGCCCGCGGCGGGCGAGATAGAAGGCGCAGACGAGGCCGTTATGGCCCCCGCCGATGATGAGGATGTCGCTCACTCGGGGAGCTTGGCCTTCGGGAAGCCACCCCATGCCGCGTCATAGTCGGCCTGGGCATGGTCGAGCGCGAAGCGGGTCGGGCGGAACGGCCAGCAGCTCTCGACCATGAAGGCCATCGTGCCTTCGATCTTGTGGGGCTTGAGCGCCGCCTCGCTCGCGCCTTGCCAGCTCGCCAGGTCGGGGCCGTGGCCCGCCATCAGATTGTGGAGCGACAGGCCGCCCGGCGCGAAGCCTTCCGCCTTGGCGTCGTAGGCGCCGTGGATCAGGCCCATGCACTCGCTCATCACATTGCGGTGGAACCAGGGCGGGCGGAACGTGTCCTCTGCCACCATCCAGCGCGGCGGAAAGACGACGAAATCGGCGTTCGCCCGGCCCGGCGTCTCGGACGGGCTGGTCAGCACGGTGAAGATCGACGGGTCGGGATGGTCGAAGCTCACCGTGCCGATCGCGTTGAAGCGGCCGAGGTCGTATTTCCAGGGCGCGAGATTGCCGTGCCAGGCGACCACGTCGAGCGGGCTGTGGTCGAGGGTCGTGATCCACAAGGCGCCGAGATATTTCTGCACCAGCTCCACTTCGCCCTCGACATCCTCGAACGCGGCGGCGGGCGTCAGGAAATCGCGCGAATTGGCGAGGCCGTTGGAGCCGATCGGGCCCAGCTCGGGCAAGCGGAACAGGGCGCCGTGATTTTCGGCGACGTAGCCGCGGGCGCGCCCGTCGGGGAGGGTGGCGCGGAAGCGCACGCCGCGCGGCACCAGCGCGATCTCGCCCGGCGCCACGTCGATCCGGCCCATCTCGGTGTCGAGGGCCAGCCGCCCCTCCTGCGGCACGAACAGCATCTCCCCGTCGGCGTCGAAGAAGAAGCGCCGTTCCATGTCCTTCGCGGCGCGATAGACGTGGACGGCGACGCCGCTGAGCTCGGCCGGGTCGCGGTTGGCGACCATCGCCGTCAGGCTGTCGACGAGGTCGAGGGGCGCCTCGGGCCAGGCGAGCGGGTCCCAGCGCAGCCGGTTCGGCGCCAGCGGCTCGCTCGCCGTGCCGGGCGCGAACAATGGCGCGCCTTCGTAGCGCCGGTAAGGCGGATGCTCGGCCGAGGGCCGCATCCGGTAGAGCCAGGACCGCCGGTTCTCGTGCCGCGGCGCCGTGAAGGCGGTGCCAGAGAGCTGCTCGGCATAGAGGCCGAAAGCGGGCTTCTGCGGCGAGTTGCGGCCCTGGGGCAGCGCGCCCGCCACCGCCTCGGTGGCGAAATGGTTGCCGAAGCCGGAGAAATATCGCTCGATCGTCATCAGGCTCCCGTCACCCCAGCGAAGGCTGGGGTCCAATCTGAATCCGCATGGATGCCAGCCTTCGCTGGCATGACGGGGCGTGTCCAGCCCCCGCTCTTGCTCACCGCATCAGCACCAGCTCTTCCGCCATGGTCGGGTGCAGCGCCACCACCTCGTCGAACTGGCTCTTCTTCAGCCGCGCCTTCACCGCGATCGCCGCCGCCTGGAGGATTTCCGGGGCGTCGGGGCCGATCATGTGGAGGCCGACCACCTCGTCGGTCTCGCCGTCGACGACGAGCTTGTAGAGCGCGCGCTCGTTGCGGCCGGCGAGCACGTTCTTCATCGCGCGGAAGTCGGAGGTGAAGGTCTTGACCGAGCCGAGCCGGTCGCGGGCCTGGCCTTCGGTGAGGCCGACGCCGGCCAGCGGCGGGTGGCTGAACACGGCCGAGGGGATGTTGTCATAATCGACCCGGGTCGGCTTGCCGCCGAACATCGTGTCGGCGAAGGCCTGGCCCTCGCGGATCGCTACCGGGGTGAGCTGGACGCGGTCGGTGACGTCGCCGACCGCATAGATCGAGTCGCAGGTCGATTTGTTGTCGGCGTCGACCGCCACGGCGCCCTTGTCGTTCAGCGCGACGCCCGCCGCCTCGAGGCCGAGCCCCTCTGTGTGGGGGCGGCGGCCCATCGCGTACATCACCGCATCGCACGGGATCGGCTCGCAGCCCGACATGTGGACGAGCAGGCTCCCGTCCTCGGCCTGCTCGACCCGCTCGAAGGCGACGTGGAACTTGAACTCGATCCCCTTCATCATCGAGATGGTGAGCAGCCGGTCGCGGATCGTCTCGTCATAGCCCCTCAGGATCACGTCGGAGCGGTTCACCAGCGTCACGTGGCTGCCGAGATTGTGGAAGATGCCGGCGAACTCGTTGGCGATATAGCCCGCGCCCGCGATCACCACCCGTTTCGGCAGATCGGGGAGGTGAAAGGCCTCGTTCGAGGTGATGCCGAGCTCGGCGCCGGGGATCGAGGGCACGACCGGCCACGCGCCGGTGGCGATCAGGATCAGGCGGGCGGTGACGGCGCGCCCCGAGGCCAAGCGGACCTGGTGCGGCCCGGCGACGGTCGCCCGTTCCTTGACGATCTCGACCTTATGGTTGCCGAGCGTGTCGGTATAGGCGCCCTCGAGCCGGTCGACCTCGGCAAGGACGTTGTCGCGCAGCGTCGGCCAGTGGAACGCGCATTGCGGCACGTCCCAGCCGAAGCGGCGGGCATCGGCGATATCCTCGGCGAAATGCGAGCCGTAAACGAGCAGCTTCTTGGGCACGCAGCCGCGGATCACGCAGGTCCCGCCGACCCGGAATTCCTCGGCGATCGCCACCCGGGCGCCGTGCGCGGCCGAGACCCGCGCCGCGCGCACCCCGCCCGAGCCCGCGCCGATGACGAAGAGGTCGTAATCGTAGGTGTCCGCCATCTCGTTTCCTTCTTCGTCGTGCCGGCCTTCGTCATGCCGGCCTCTCGTCATGCCAGCGAAGGCTGGCATCCATGCCGAGGCAGCGCGTGGCACGGACTCGGCATGGGCCCCAGCCTTGGCTGGGGCGACGTTAGCTTCCTTCGCCCAGCGCGCGCTCGATCAGCGCGCGGGTCGAGGGGTCGAAATCGGGCGCGCCCTCGCCGTCGATCGCGCTGGCCATGGCCTTGCCGAGCTCGACGCCGAACTGGTCGAACGGGTTGATGCCGAGCAAAACGGCATTCGCGAAAGTGCGGTGCTCGTAAAAGGCGATGAGCGCGCCGAGCGTCGCCGGGTCGAGCCGGTCCAGCAGCAGGGTCGTCGAGGGCCGGTCGCCGGGATAGGCGCGGTGCGGGTCGTCGCTGCCCTTGCCGGCCATCAAGGCCGCGCCCTGGGCGAAGCAGTTGATCAGCAATTGGCGGTGATGGTCCTCGTCGAGGGCGTGGGCGGGCTCGATCGCGGCGACGAACTCGACGGGGACGAGATGCGTGCCCTGGTGGAGCAATTGGAAGACGGCGTGCTGGGCGTCGGTGCCGACGCCGCCCCAAATGATCGGCGCGGTGGCGCGGCCGGCGGGGGCGCCGTCGAGCCGCACCGATTTGCCGTTCGATTCCATCTCGAGCTGCTGGAGATAGGAGGGCAGCAGCCGCAGCCTCTCGTCATAGGCGAAGACGGCGCGCGTCTCGGCGCCGCGCACATTGGCGTAATAGCGGTCGACGAAGGCGGCGAGCAGCGGCGCGTTGCGCTCGGGCGGGGCGAGGCGGAAGTGGCGGTCCATCGCCGCGGCGCCTTCGAGCAATTGCTCGAAGGCTTCCCAGCCGAGCGCCAAGGCGGCGGGGAAGCCGATCGACGACCAGAGCGAGTAGCGCCCGCCCACGCTCTGGGCGAACGGCAGGATGCGGGTCTCGTCGACGCCGAACTCGAGCGCGGCTTGCGGGTTGGCGGTCAGCGCGACGACGCGGCCATAGGGGTCGGCGACCCCGCCTTCCTCCATCCAGGCCAAAGCCGAGCGGGCGTTGCGCATCGTCTCGGCGGTGGTGAAGGTCTTGGACGCGACGGCGACCAGGGTGGCGTGGGGGTCGAAGCCGGCGATTGCTTCCTCGAGCGCGGCGCCGTCGACGTTGGAAACCACCGCCGTCTCGTAGCGGCCGGCGTCGCGGCCGAGCGCGTCGATCAGGAAATCGGGGCCCAGCGCCGAGCCGCCGATGCCGATGTGGAGGATGTGGCGGACCGGGCCGAACGCCTCCGCCTCGATCGCGTCGACCAGCGCGCGCATGCGGGCGTGGAGGGCGGCGGCGCGGGCGACGGCGTCGGGCGCGCCCTGGCCGCGCTCGGCGCTGTGCTCGGCGGCGCGGCCCTCGGTCGCATTGACCGGCTTGCCGGCGAACAAGGCCTCGCGGGCGCCGGCGAGGTCGCAGGCTTCGGCGAGGCGGACGAAGCCGGCCAGCGTCTGCGCCGACAAATGGGTCTTGGAGAAATCGAGCAGCAGCCCGCTCTCCTCGACGCTCAGCCGCGCCACCCGGTCCGGCTCGGCCGCGAACAGCTCGGCGAGGGTGGAGCGAGGGGCGTCGGCAAGCGCGGCCCAAAGAGCGTCGGAAGCGTGCATGGCGCGGCTATAGGCAGGGGCCGGGGGGATTTAAACTCCCCGCCGCCTTGACCCGCCCGGCCCTCGCGGCGAAAGCGGCGCGATGGCGAGCGTCGCGAAGGTCAGGGCCAAAGGCAAGCCGGCGAGAGGCGGCTTCGGCGAGACGGCGCGCTTCCTCATCTTCCTGTTCCTCGCCGCGGTGATCCTGAGGACCTTCATCCTCGCCCCGTTCATGATCCCGTCGGGCTCGATGCTGCCGACGATGATGATCGGCGACTATCTGTTCGTCGCCAAATGGCCCTACGGCTATTCGCGCTACGCCTTCCCGTTCGGCCTCGCCCGCTACGAGGGGCGGCTGCTCGGCGCCGAGCCGGCGCGGGGCGACATCCTCATCTTCCGCTATCCGGGCAAGGACGAGGATTACGTCAAGCGGCTGATCGGCCTGCCCGGCGACCGGGTGCAGATGCGCGGCGGCCGGCTGATCCTCAACGGCCGCGCCGTGCCCAAGGCCAGGATCGCCGATTTCCTGATGGAGCGCACCCCCAACAGCCCCTGCCGCTATGTCGGCGGCTACGACCCCCCGCCCCTCGTGCAGGGCGGGCGCAGCTTCTGCCGCTATCCGCGCTACCGCGAGACGCTGCCGGGCGGACGCAGCTACGAAATGCTCGACCAGGTCGACGGCCCCGCCGACGACACGCCGGTCTGGACCGTCCCCGCCGGCCATTATTTCGTGATGGGCGACAATCGGGACGACAGCGCCGACAGCCGCTTCGCCGCCGCGCAGGACGGCGTCGGCCTGCTGCCGCGCGACAATCTGATCGGCCGGCCGCTCTTCACCTTCTTCTCGACCGACGGCTCGGCGTCCTGGCTGAAGCCCTGGACCTGGTTCACCGCCGCCCGCTGGCGCCGGGTGGGGAGCCGCGACTGATGGAGCGGCGCACCCTCGACTGGCTCGGGCGGACGCTGGGCCGCGCGCCCGCCGACCGCGACCTCTACGCCCGCGCCCTCACCCATTCGAGCCAGTCGGACGCGGATTACGAGCGGCTGGAATTCCTCGGCGACCGGGTGCTCGGCCTGGTCGTCGCCGCCTGGCTCTACGAAATCTTCCCCGACGAGCCGGAAGGCATGCTGTCGCGCCGCTTCAACGCCCTCGTCGCGCGCGAAACCTGCGCCGAGGTCGCTCGTGAGCTCGGAGTCGGCGGCGAAATGCGGCTCGGCAAGCAGGCGCGCGAGGACGGCGCCTTCGACAGCGACAACGTGCTCGGCGACGTGGTCGAGGCGCTGATCGGCGCCTTGTTCCTCGACGGCGGGCTGGAGCCGGCGCGCGACTTCATCCGCCGCGCCTGGGCCGAGCGCGTCTCGACCCGCGACCACGCGCCCAAGCATCCCAAGTCGGCGCTGCAGGAATGGGCCGCCGCCAACGACCGCAAGCCCCCGGTCTACAGCCTCGCCCACCGCGCCGGCCCCCACCACGCCCCCCGCTTCACCGTCGAGGTCGCGATCGCCGGCGTCGGCGAGGCGAGCGCGGAGGGCACGTCGAAGCAGGAAGCCGAGACCGCCGCCGCCGCGAAGCTGCTGGAGCAGCTCTCGTGAGCGAACGCTGCGGCCTGGTCGCCGTGGTCGGCGCGCCCAACGCCGGCAAGTCGACGCTCGTCAACGCGCTGGTCGGCCAGAAGGTGGCGATCGTCAGCCCCAAGGCGCAGACCACCCGCACCCGCATCATGGGCATCGCGATCGCCGGCGAGGCGCAGCTGCTGCTGCTCGACACGCCCGGCATCTTCGAGGCGAAGCGGCGGCTCGACCGGGCGATGGTCGCGGCGGCGTGGGGCGGCGCGGCCGACGCCGACCTCATCGCTTTGGTCGTCGACGCCGAGAGCGGCTTCTCGCGGCGGCTCGAGGACATGCTCGAGACGCTGAAGGCGCGGCGCGAGCCCAAGATACTCGTCCTCAACAAGGTCGATCTGGTGAAGAAGGAATCGCTCCTCGCGCTCGCCGCCCGGCTCGGGGAGCGGCTCGACTTCGAGGAAATCTATTTCGTCTCGGCCACGAGCGGCGACGGCGTCGCCGAGCTCAAGGCGGCGCTCGCCGCGCGGGTGCCGGAAGGGCCCTGGCATTTCCCCGAGGATCAGGTTTCCGACGCCACCGACCGCATGCTCGCCGCGGAAGTGACGCGCGAGCAGCTCTACCTCCAGCTTCACGCCGAATTGCCCTACGAGAGCGCGATCGAGACCGAGAAATTCGAGGAAAGGAAGGACGGCTCGGCGGTCATCCACCAGCAGATCCTGGTCGCGCGCGACAGCCAGAGGGCGATCGTGCTCGGCAAGGGCGGCGCGCGCATCCGCGCCATCGGCGAGGCGGCGCGCAACGAATTGGCGGGCCTGCTCGGCCGCAAGGTCCACCTCTTCCTCCACGTCAAGGTCAACCCGCGCTGGGAGGAGGATCGCGGCCTCTATCGCGAGATCGGGCTGGATTGGGTGGAATGATAGCAGGATGAGGCCCGCCGCTCGGACGGGCCTCACCCTCACCCCTTCACGTTGATCACCTGCCGCAGCCGGTGCCGGATCGCGACGAGGTCGGTCTGGGCGTCCATTACCGCGCCGATCTCCTTGTAGGCGGCCGGGCTCTCGTCGAGCACGCCTTCGTCGACGCGGCACTCGATCCCCTGCACGGCCGCCTTGTGGTCCTCGAGGCTGATCAGCTTCTTGGCCTGGCCGCGCGACATCGCCCGCCCGGCGCCGTGCGAGCAGCTCGTGAAGCTCTCGGCATTGCCGAGGCCCTCGACGATGAAGCTTCCAGTCCCCATCGAGCCCGGAATGATCCCGAGCTCGCCCTCGCGGGCGCTCACCGCCCCCTTGCGGGTAACCCACACCTGCTCGCCGAAGTGGGTCTCCCGGGTCGCGTAATTGTGGTGGCAGTTGATCGCCTGCTTCTCGGTCTTGAACGGCGGCAGGTGCTTGCGCAGCGCCTCCAGCACTCGGCCCATCATCAGCTCGCGGTTCGCCGTCGCATAATCCTGGGCGAAGCTCATCGCCTCGATATAATCGTCGAACAGCTCCGAGCCGTCGGTCAGGAAGGCGAGATCCTTGTCGGCGAGGTGGAAGTCGAGCCGCTGCTTCGCGATCGCTTCCTTCGCCGCCTCGATGAAATAGGTGCCGATGCGGTTGCCGGTGCCGCGCGAGCCCGAGTGGAGCATCGTCCAGACCCGCTGCTCCTCGTCGAGGCAGATTTCGATGAAGTGGTTGCCGCCGCCCATCGACCCGAGCTGGTCCGAGGTCTTGCCGTCGACCTTGGGGTGCTTGGCGACGATCTTCCGCCAGCGCTCCTCGAAGCGTTCGTACCAGGTGCGCGCCACCGAGTTGGGCGTGATCGCCCACCCGCCCTTGGCGTGGTTGGCGCTCTGGCTCGACTCGAAGCCCTTGGGCACCGCCCGCTCGATCTCCGCGCGAATCTCGCCGAGATTGTCGGGCAGCTGGTCGGCGGTCAGCGAGGTGCGCACCGCCATCATCCCGCAGCCGATGTCCACGCCTACGGCGGCGGGGACGATCGCCTGCTTGGTCGCGATCACCGAGCCCACGGTGGCGCCCTTGCCCCAGTGGACGTCGGGCATTCCGGCGATGTGGCTGTGGACGAAGGGCAGCGACGCCACGTTGCGCAGCTGCTGCATCGCCCCCGCCTCGAAGGGCTGGTGGCTGTCCCACAGCTTCAGCGGGACTCCGGACGTCTGGTGCTCGGAAAACTTGTTCATGGCCTTGATCCTGATCGTGCTTGGATTTTGGTCAGGGTGGCCGGGCTCGAACCGGCGACTTCCCGCCTCCAGGCGGGCACTCTACCCACTGAGCTACACCCCGAACGACGGGCGCAGCGAAGCGACCCGTCACCTGGTTAGGGCGACGCCTTTGGGTCGTGGGCAGAGAGTGGTCGCGTTCATAGCGGACGGGCCTTTAGGGGAGAGGTCGGGCGGTGGCAAGCCTGCCTCGCTCCCGAGACGGGGTCGAGCGATCAGCGCGCCGCCGGGGCGGGGGTGGCGGAAGGCTGAGGAGCCGGCGCGGCGGCGGGTACGGCCGGCGCCGGTAAGGCGGGAAGCTTGCCGTTCCGCTCGATCCGGCCGCCCGGCCTGTGGACGCTGATGCAGCCGTCGGCGCCGCACGAGATCATGTCGCCCTTGCGCGTATCGACCCGGACGACGCGTCCGTCGGCGGCGGCGACGTCGTAGCGGGGAGGCCCGGGCCGCGCGTAGATCGAGATGGCGATGAGGGCGCCCGCCATCAGCACCGCGGTCGTCACCCGCCGTGACGCCTTGTCCACCCATTCGGCCAGCGACAGGTCCGCCTCGTCCCGCTCCACCATCTGCGTCTCCCTCGTGCGGCGCCACGATAGGCCGTTCCGCCTGCCCTGTCGCCTGCCGCTGGACTCGGCGGCGGCCCGGGGGCAAACGGGCGGCTTTCAAGGGAGGGAGATGCCGCCATGCCGCAATTCGTCATCGAGCGGGACATGCCGGGCGTCGGCCGGCTCGGCGCCGACGATCTGAAAGGCGCCTCGCAGGGCTCGTGCAGCGTGCTGCGCGAGCTCGGTCCCGAGATCCAGTGGGTCCATTCCTACGTCACCGACGACAAGATTTACTGCGTCTACCGCGCGCCGAGCGAGGAATTGATCCGGCGGCATGCCGAAACCGCCGGCTTCCCGGCCAACCGCATCTCGCAGGTCCGCGCGACGATCGACCCGACCACCGCGGAATAAGGCTCTCAGCGCCGCTTCAGCCGCACCAAAGCTTCGTCGAGCGCCTGGAGGAAGCGCGAACGGTCGGCTTTGGAGAAAGGCGCCGGCCCGCCGACGACGTCGCCGCCTGCCCTGAGATCGGCCATGATCGCGCGGGTGGCGATTGAGGCGCCGATCGAGCTCGTGGTGAAAGGCTTGCCGCTCGGCGACAGCACCGTCGCGCCGGCCTTGAGCGCCCGGTCCGCGAGCAGGATGTCGGCGGTCACCACCACCGTCTCCGGCCCCGCCGCCTCGGCGATCCAGTCGTCCGCCGCGTCGAAGCCGGCGCCGACCGTCACCCGCTCGATCAGGGGATGGTCGGGCACGCGCAGCCGGCTGTTGCTCACCACCGCCACCGGCACGCCATGGCGCCAGGCGACCTTGTACACCTCGTCCTTGACCGGGCAGGCATCGGCGTCGACCAGGATGCGCGGGCTCAGAGCACGTCTCCGAACATGTACCAGAGCATGACGCACCAGGCCGCCAGCGCCGCCGCGCCGACGGCGAGGGTGATCAGCCGGGGAGCGGAGTCGCGCATCGCGGCGGCTCTAGCAGGGGTGCGCGCAAAGCAAAGCCCCGGCGCCTGGGTGAGGCGCCGGGGCTGTCTGTGCGTCGCTCGGAGGCTTAGCGCGGCTGCTCGCCGCCGCCGCCCTGGCGGGCGCGCATCGCGTCGCGGAAGGCGCTGCGCTCTTCCGGCGTGACGATGCCGTCGTGATTGGCGTCGACCATGTCGAACATGCCGAGCATGCGCTTCGACACTTCGTCGACGGTCAGCTTGCCGTCGCCATTGGAATCGAGGCGCTGGATCATGCCGGCACGCTCCCCCATCTCGGCGGCGGTGATCGAGCCGTCCTTGTTGGTGTCCATCTCGGCGAACTGGCCGGCGATGGTCTGCTGCATCTGGGCGCGGGTGACCGGGCCTTCGTCGCCGCCCATCGGGCCGCGCGGGGCGGCGGCGGCCGGGGGCGCGGGCGGCGCCGGCGCGGCGGCGGGGGGCGCCGCGAAGGCGGCGGAAGCGGCGAGGGCGGCGAGCGCCGTACCGGCGAACATCGTCTTGGTCATGGGGGAAAAGGGCTCCGGTCAAGCGGGAGCGGCACGCCCCCGCGGGTCGCGAGGCGCTAGCGGCGGGCGCCTGTACCGCAGTTGAACGCGGGCGCCGGGCGAAAGCGCGGAACCTATGGCCGGATAATACGCTCCCGCCTCATGCCGCGTTTCTACCTCCACCTGAGCGACGGCGATCGGATCCTCGACGAGGATGGCATGATCTTCGACAATCTCGACGGCGCCCGCAACGAAGCGGTGCGCGCCGCCCGCGACATCATGTCCGATCAGGTCCGCCGCGGCTTCCTGTCCTTCAAGGACCGGATCGAGATCGTCGGCGAGGACGGGCAGCCGCTCCTCGATCTGCCATTCCGCGAGGCGGTGCGGATCGAGGAATAGGCGGCCCGTCCCACCGGGCCATCCTCACCAGGGCCATTCGGTCGAATCGATCACGCCGTCGCCATTGGCGTCGAGCCGGCCCCAGGCCGCCGCGCTCCAATATTCGTCGGCGCTCAGATAGCCGTCGCCATTGGCGTCGAACGCGGTCCAGCTCGGCTCGAACGCGCTCTGCTTGTAGGCGGGGTAGAAGCCGCCGCCATACCAGCAATTGGCATATTCGGCGCGGCTGATGCGGCCGTCATGGTTGGTGTCCCAGGCCCGCCAGCCGCCGGCGTGCCAGTCGTTCCATTCGGCGTTGCTGATCCGGCCGTCGCCGTTGCGGTCGATCGCGCCGTAGCTGCCGCACGAGGCGTAATGGTAATTGGGGTCGAACGCCCGGCCGACCGACTCGACGTCCTGGCCGACGCCTTCGACGGTATGACATGCGGCGAGCGCCGCGCCGGAGGCCAGCAACAGGGGGGCTATGAGCTTACGCATGATGGGCTTCCTCTTCTCACAACAGGAAGGCCCCGGCCCGCCTGCCCCCGCGCGGGCGGAGAAGGGCCGCGGTTGAAACGCCGCCGCCTCCGCCCGGTTCCTAAGCCAGATTAGGTTCAGTGCGGCGGCGTCGGCGGCGTCGTGGTCGTCGTGCCGGTGGCGCTGTTGGTGCTCGTCGTCGACATGGTCGGCTTCGAGCCCGGCGTGTGCGCCATGGTGCGGGTGCGGGAGAGGACGCTGCCCTTGTGGGTGCGGGTGTGGGTCATCGACCGGGAAAAAGTGCCGTGGTCGTTGGCCATCGCCCGGGCCTGGCCGTTGGTGCCGTTCGGGTTGACGTGGGCGCCGGTGTTGATGTGGCCGGCGTTCGAGGCGGCTGTGCCGGCCGTGCCGATCGCCGCGCTGCCGTCGCTGGTCGCGCCGACGCCGACGGTCGAGGCCGAAGTGCCGCCCGCCGAAGCCGTGCCGGCGGTGCCACCGGTGGCATTGGTGCCGGTCTGGCCGCTCGAGCCGGTGGTGGTGGCGCTCGTGCCGGTGCCGGTCGTGGTGCCGCCGCCGCTGCTGGTCGTGCCGGTCTGGGCGAAGGCGGCGCCGGCGAGCAGCGCCGCGGCGAGCGTGCCGGTGAGCCTGTGGATGTTCATCTCGTCTCTCCTTTGGGCGGGTTCAGCGCCGCCGCGTCGCGTGGTGCCGGGTGCGGTGCGCGTAGGTCCGGTGCGTCGTCGCTGGGCGGTCGGCCGTCCGCGGGGTTGCGACCACGCGCGGGGTCGGCGCGACGGTTTCGGGGCAGCCGCCTTCGCTGATCCGGCTGCCGGGCGAGCCCGAGCCGCCGACCGCGACGGTGCCGCCGCTGACGCTGACGCTCGAGCTGGAGCTGCCGTCGGGCGACACGACCCGCATCGAGCGGCCGGCATTGCCGTCGCCGCAGCCCAGGGGCGCGCGTTCGTCCCAGCCGCGCGTCTCGGCGCCGGTGCCGGTATTGACAGTCGAGGAAGCGCTGCCGGCCGTCGCGCTTCCGCTCATCTGGCCGTTGGCGCCGGTGTGGATCTCGACCGAGGATTGGCCGATCGCGGGGGCGGCGAGGGCGGCGAGGCCCGCCGCTGCGAGAAAGCTGAGTCTGGTCATCGATCGCCTCCCGAAAAAGGGGTGGCGCGGCGGCCGTCGCGTAGCCGGTCGCCGCGCCGAGCGGGCGATCAGCCGCCGTGGTGGCGGCGGTGCCGGTTGCGCCAGCCGTAATGGTGGCCGCGATTATTGTCGCCGTTGCCGGCCGAGGTGCCGCCGACGCCGATGCCGGTGCTCGTGCCGTTGCGTCCTGCGGTGGTGGAGCCGGTGCCCACGGTCGAGCTGGTGCCGCCGCGCGCGCCGGCGCTGGTGCCGCCGGTGCCGACGGTCGACGAGGTGCCGCCGCGGCCGGCCGTGCTGCCGCCGGTACCGACCGTCGAGGACGTGCCGCCGCTCGAGCCGGCGGTGCTGCCGCCCGTGCCGACGGTGGAGCTGGTGCCGCCACGGCCCGCGGTGGTGCCGCCGACGCCGAGCGTCGAGGAAGTGCCGCCGCCGGTCTGGGCGCTGGTGCCGCCGGTGCCGACGCCGACGCTGGCCTGGCCGTTATTGGCGCTGGCCGCGCCGACGCCGAGCGTCGAGGCGGAGCCGGTCGAGTTGGTGCTGGTGCCGCCAGTGCCCAGCGTGGTGTTGCTGCCGCCGGTGCCGGTGGTCGATCCGCCGCTGCCGGTGGTGGTCGTGCCCTGGGCGCAGAGCGCCGCCGGGGCGAGGGCGATGATGGCCGCCGAGGCGAGGCCGAGGCTGATACGCGTCATTGAATCTCTCCACATTCCTGGTCTGTCGAGTGAACGGCCATGCGAGGTCCGCTCCTCCGCGTTTCGCCCCGCCGCGTGCCATGAAAACAAAGGCTTGGCGGCGATGTTCCCTGTCGGAGGCGGAGTCTGCGGCGGCCCCAAGCGGCTCGCCGCAGCCTCCGCACTATTGGCCCGACTGCCCTCCACAGGCCTGCGAGGTCTGCTGGGCCTGGCCCTGAGCCTGGGCCTGGGCGTCTTGCCCGCGCCGGCCCCTCCTGCCCTTGACCACCTTCTTCACCGCGTGCCCGGCATGGGCGACGGCGACTCCGCCCACGGCGGCGCCGATCGGGCCCGCCACCGCCGCGCCGGCGATCTGCCCGCCGGTCTGCGCCACCGCATTGCCGGCGTCCCTCGCGAAGGACGGCTTCTTCTGCGGATTCTGCTGGCCTTGCGGCTGGGCCTGGGCGGCGCAGGCTTCGTCCGGCGCCGTCGCCGCGGCCGGCTGCTGGCCCTGCGTCGCCGGCTGGGCGGCCGAATTCTGGTCCTGGGCGGGAAGGGCGGCCGGGGCGGCCAGCGCCGCCGCCGCGAGACAGGCTGTGAAACGCATCGTGCCTCTCCTGTTGGGGAGGCGCGGGGGAGGCGCCCCCATCGCACGCTCAACGGCCGAGGGGGGCTTTGGCGTTCCCGCCGTAGCGACGAGCGCGATGCGCGACGCGGCGAGCGGTGGGCGCGCACCGCCATGGCGGTGCCGCTGGGGAGGCGCTACAGCAAGCCTGTGGGACGTCATACCGCCGCCTTTCGTGCCAGCCGCCCGGGGCTATTCGCGCTCGCCGCGGCCGCCCTCCTCCTGCGCCTGCTCGTCCCCGCCGGATTCATGATCGGAACGCAAGGCGGCGCGCCGGCGCTGCTGCTTTGTCCGCAGGTGGTGGCCGCGCCGATGCACCATCGCGGCGGCCACCACGCCCCGGCCCGCCACGCCGAGGCGCCGTGCCCGTTCGCCGCGCTGTCGGCGCCGGCATTGCCGCCGCCCGAGCCGCTGGGCGCGCCGGCGCCGGAGACCGCTTTTGTGGCGCCGGCGCAGGCGCTTCCGGCCCGGTGGGCTGCGCCCGACCCCGCCTCGCCGCCTCCGCCGGCCCGGGGGCCGCCCTCCGCCTTCGTCTGATCCGCTTTTCCCGGCTCACCAGACGGACGATCGTCCATGCTCCCGTTCCCGCGCGCGCGCCTCGCGGCGCGCCTCCTGGCCGTCGCCACGGCGCTCGTGCCGGCTCATCCCCTCGCCGCCGGCGACGCGCCCGACGAGCGCATCGTCGTCACCGGCAAGCGGCTGCCGGACGCGCCCGGCTCCGCCGAGGGCGCCGACGCCGCCCGCCTGCGCGAAACCACGGCGCTCGTCACGCCCGAGGATGCTTTGCGCTATCTGCCGAGCCTCCTCGTCCGCAAGCGCCACGCCGGCGATACCCAGTCGCCGCTCGCCACCCGCACCTCGGGCGTCGGCGCCAGCGCGCGCAGCCTGGTCTATGCCGACGGCATCCTCCTCTCGGCGCTGATCGGCAACAACAACAGCAGCGCCAGCCCCCGCTGGTTCATGGTCGCGCCCGAGGAGATCGAGCGCGTCGACGTGCTCTACGGCCCCTTTTCGGCGGCCTATCCCGGCAATTCGATCGGCGCCGTCGTCAATATCGCGACGCGCGAGCCGGAGCGCTTCGAGGCGTCGGCCAAGGCCGCGACGAGCGTCCAGAGCTTCCGCCAATATGGCACCAGGGGCATCTACCCGGCCGCCCAGCTCGCCGCGACGGCGGGCGACCGGATCGGCCGCTTCACCTGGTTCGCTGCGGTCAACCGCCTTGGCGTCCGCAGCCAGCCGCTCGCCTACGTCACCGCCCCTCGCGCCGCCCCCGCCCCCGGCGCCTATCCCGACGTCAGCCGCACCGGCGCGCCGGTCTGGGTGGTCGGCGCCGGCGGGCTCGAAGACCAGGCGCAGGACACGTTCAAGCTGCGGCTCGGCTTCGCGCTGACGCCGCGCCTGCGCCTCGGCTGGCGGACCGGGCTGTTCCTCAACGACACCGCCGCCTCGGCGCAGACCTATCTCGACGGGGGCGTGTTCAGCCCCGCCGCGGCTTTCGCGAGCAACATCTACCGCCTCGACCAGCGTCACTGGATGCACGCGGCGAGCCTCGAGGGGGAAGCGGGGGGCTTCGACTGGCGCCTGCTCGGCTCGCTCTACGTCTACGACCGGGACGCGCAACGCACGCCGTCCGCCCCGGCGGCGGGCGGCGCCGGCTCTATCGTGCGGATGGACGGCACAAGCTGGCGCACCCTGGATGCCGACGCCCGCCACGCGAATCTTGCCTTTGGCGCCCACTTCGACACCTTCCGCCTCGAAAGCGCACGCTACGCCGCCGCCGACTGGCGGCGCGGGGCCCCCGGCGACCTCACGCAGCGAGCGCGCGGCCGGACCCGCACGCTGGCGCTGTGGGCCGAGCAGGCGATCGCCTTGCCGGGCGACCTCCGCCTCACCCTCGGCGCGCGGTGGGAGGCATGGCGAGCCGACCGCGGCCTCAATGTCTCGGCCGCGCCCGCTTTGTCGGTCGTCCAGCCGGCGCTGGCGCGCTCGGGCCTGTCGCCCAAGGCGAGCGTGGCCTGGCGGCCGGAGGGGCCCTGGTCCGTCACTCTGTCCGCCGGGCAGGCCTATCGCTTTCCGACCGTCCAGGAACTCTATCAGGCGATCTCGACCGGCCCGATCTTGAGCGTGCCCGATCCGCATCTGCGGCCCGAACGGGCGCGGTCGGAGGAGCTGGTGGTCGCGCACGAGGACGGCGGCGGCCATGTCCGCCTGTCGCTGTTCCACGAGCGGATCGACGACGCCCTGCTCGCCCAGAGCGCGCCGCTCGTGCCGGGATCGACCGCCTTGTTCGGCTACGTCCAGAACGTGCCGGCGACGCGCAGCTACGGCCTCGAGCTCGCCTTCGACCGCACCGGCATCGTCGCGCCCCAGGTCCAGCTCGCCGGCAGCCTGACCCTGGTTGAGCCCAAGGTCCTGCGCGACCCCGCCTTTCCCGCCGCGATCGGGAAGGACATTCCGCAGGTCCCCCGCCGCCGCGCCACTCTGGTGGCCACCTGGCACGAAGGGGAGGGGGCGAGCTTCACTTTGGCCGCCCGCTACGCCGGCCGGTCCTTCGCGACGATCGACAATTCCGACACCGTCGCCCACGCCTGGCAAGGCTTCGAGAGCTATTTCGTCGTCGACGCCCGCGCCGCCTTCGCCATCGGCCCGCACTGGCAGGCGGCGGTCGGCGTCGAGAATGCCGGCGACCGCCGCTACTTCCTCTTTCACCCGTTCCCCGGGCGCACCTTCACCGCCGAGCTCGCCTGGCGTTTCTGAGGTCTGGACAGGGCCGCCCGCCCCGGCAACAAAGGCGCCGCCTCATCTGCCGGAGACTTACATGCGCCTTGCCTTGCTCGCTGCCCCGCTCCTCGCCGCGACGGCCGTCCCCGCGCTTGCCCAGAGCGCCGACGAAGCCGCCTTCCGCGCCACCTACAAGGAGCTGGTCGAGACCAACACGACGCTCTCGTCCGGCAGCTGTACCCTCGCCGCCGAACGCATGGCTGCGCGGCTCAAGGCCGCGGGCTTCCCCGATGCGGACCTGCACCTGATCGTCGAGCCGTCGCACCCCAAGGAAGGCGGCCTCGTCGCCATCCTCCCCGGCACCGACGCCAGGGCCAAGGCGATCCTGCTCCTCGCCCATATCGACGTGGTCGAGGCCAACCGCGCCGATTGGGAGCGGGATCCGTTCACCCTGGTCGAGGAGAATGGCTATTTCTACGCGCGCGGCTCGTCGGACGACAAGGCGCAGGCGGCGGTGTGGGTCGATACGCTGGCGCGCTACAAGCGCGAGGGCTTCCGCCCGAAGCGGACGATCAAGATGGCGCTGACCTGCGGCGAGGAGACGGCGGGCGCGTTCAACGGCGCCCAGTATCTCGCCAGCCACGAGCGGGCTCTGATCGACGCCGAGTTCGCGCTCAACGAAGGCGCCGGCGGCCTGCTCGACGACAATGGCAAGCCGGTCGTGCTCAACATCCAGGCCGGAGAGAAATTCCCGCAAAACTACCGGCTCGAAGTGACCAATCCCGGCGGCCACAGCTCGCGGCCGGTGAAAGAGAATGCCATCTACCGGCTCGCCGACGCGCTGGTGAAGCTGCGCGGCTACGATTTCCCGGTCCAGTCGAACGAGGCGACGCGCGCCTATTTCGGCGCGATGGCGAAGCTGTCGCACGAGCCGGTGGCGCCGGCCATGGCCGCCTTCGCCGCCAACCCCGCCGACGCCCGCGCCGCCGCGACGCTGGCCGCGGCCGATCCCGCCTACAATTCGATCCTCCACACCACCTGCGTCGCGACCATGCTGGACGGCGGCCACGCCACCAACGCGCTGCCGCAGCGGGCTGGGGCCAACGTCAATTGCCGCATCTTCCCGGGGACCAGCGTGGAAGCGGTGCGCCACACGCTCGAACAAGTGATCGGCGATCCGCAGGTCAAGGTGACGACGCTCGAGACCCGCAGCGACATCGCCCCGCCGCCGCCGCTCACCGACGCCATCGTCGGCCCGGTCAAGGCGGTGGCGGGGCAGGTCTTTCCGGGCGTGCCGCTGGTGCCGCTGATGGCCGCCGGCGCGACCGACGCGGCCTTCCTGACCCCCGCCGGCATCCCGACCTACGGCCTTTCCGGCTTCTTCTCGAACAAGGAAGGCAGCCACGCCCACGGCCTCAACGAGCGGATGGGCGTCAAGTCGCTGATGGACGGGCGCGACTTCCTCTACCGGCTCGTCAAGCTCTACGCGGGCCGCTGAGGGGCGGCGGCGGCCCGCCTTTCCCGCCGCACGGTTCGTCCCGGATTCGGCAAGAGGCGAGGGGCCGGGCGACGGGGCCGGTCGTTCCCCGGCTGTTATGAAAAAGACCTCCACCATGAACAAGCGCGCCTGGCTGCTTCTGGCCGCCGCCGCGCTGCCCCTGAGCCCGGTGTCCGCGCAGGACACCACCACCACAACCACGCCGCCGCCGGCCGAGACGGCGACCCCGCCCGCCGCGACGGCGCCGGAGCCGGCCCCGGCACCGACGCCGCC
>JBJMTY010000020.1:0-2885 GCA_045811445.1 Allosphingosinicella sp.
GATTTCGCGCGCGCTTTGTGGGAGAATCCGGAGACGCTGAAGATGGTCACCGCCCATACGCCCCTGCAGCGTATCGGCGAGCCCCACGAAATCGCCGGCGCCGCCGTGTTCCTCGCCAGCGACGCCTCCACCTTCGTCACCGGCCAAGCCATCATCGTCGACGGCGGCAGCACGACGGGCGTGGGGCTGTGAGGGAAAGAAGGATTTCGCGCAGAGACGCAGAGACGCAGAGAGTCCGAAGATCGGACAGCCGATGGCGCGCAGCGCCTAACCATCGGTTCTCCGTGAATGCTCAGGCTGGAATGGCTGCGCCGGCCTCTCTGCGCCTCTGCGTCTCTGCGCGACCAAAAGCAGCGTCGATGAAGGGAGCGGGAGCATGAGACTCGAAGGCAAGATCGCCATCGTCACCGGGGCGGCGTCCGGGATCGGCAAGGCGACGGTCGAGCGTTTCCGGGCGGAAGGCGCCACCGTCATCGCCGCCGACGTCGCCGAGGCCGACGGCGTCCTCGCCGCCGACGCCGGCTCCGAGGAGGATGTCAGCGGCCTCGTCGCGCGCGCCGTCGCGGAGCATGGCGGGCTGGACGTCTTCTTCGCCAATGCCGGCATTTCGGGCGGGCTCGCCTCGATCTTCGAGCAGAGCGCGGAGGACTGGCAGGCGATCCTGCGCGTCAACCTCGTCGGCCCGTTCCTCGCGGTCAAGCATGCCGGCCCGGCGATGCAGGCGCGCGGCGGCGGCTCGATCATCTGCACCGCCTCGGTCGCCGGCCTGCGCGCCGGCGCGGGCGGCCCGGCTTATTCGGCTTCCAAGGCCGGCGTCATCAACCTCGTCAAGGTCGCCGCCACCCAGCTTGCCGGCGCCGGCATCCGGGTCAACGCCATCTGTCCCGGCCTGATCCAGACCGGTATGACGCAAGCCCTCTACGACCGGGCCCGCGCCGCCGGGCGCGAGGACATGATCGGGCAGCTCAATCCCCTGAAGCGCGGCGGCCTCCCCGCCGAGATCGCCGCCGCCGCCCTGTTCCTCGCCTCCGACGACAGCGCCTACGTCAACGGCCACGCTCTGGTCGTCGACGGCGGGCTGTCCTGCTCGCATCCTTTCTATCGCCAGGAATATGGCCGAACCGCCTTTTGAGGGCGCGCGGCGGCGCGCGATACGCTAGGTCGGCTCCGCCGCGATTGGGCGGCAAGTCCGGAGTGCCGCATCGTCATGAATTCGTACAAGAACCCCTCGTTCCAGGATCGCATCGGCCGCGCCGCCGAGGCCAAGCGCAAGGCGCTCGAGGGCCTGCGCGCGAAGCCGCCGCTCGACGAGCAGGCTTTGGCGGACCGCAAGGCCGCGCGGGAGGCCCGCGACGCCGCCGCCGCGGCGAAGCGCGCGGCGAAGAAGGAAGCCGAGAACGCCGATCGCGCGCGCGCGGCCGCCGAGCGCGAAGCGAAGGCCGCCGCCGCAGCCGCGGCGCCCGCCCCCAAGACCGAGGCCGAGCTGAAAGCCGCCCGCGACGCCCGCTACGCCGCCCGCAAGAAGCGCAAGTAGGGGCCGGCATGGCGGCGAGCGGGCTATTCCGCCGCCGTTGACGTTCACGTAAACCCCGGCCTATCGGGGCGCTTCAGCCGGGGAGAGTTCCATGAGCCCTATCACCACTCACCGCCACGGCGACGTGCTCGTCATCGTCTCCAACAACCCGCCGGTGAACGCGCTCGGCCTCGCCGTGCGCGAGGGGCTGGTCACCGCGATCGAGGAAGCGGAGGGTGACGATGCGGTCAAGGCCGTCGTCATCGTCTGCCGCGGCCAGACCTTCTTCGCCGGCGCCGACATCAGCGAGTTCGGCACCCCCAAATCGATGCAGCCGCCGGTTCTCCCCCAGGTCGTCGACCGCATCGAGGCCTGCACCAAGCCGGTCGTCGCGGCGATCCACGGCACCGCGTTCGGCGGCGGCCTCGAAGTGGCGCTCGCCTCGCACTACCGCGTCGCCGTGCCGTCAGCGAAGCTCGGCGTGCCCGAGGTGAAATTGGGCCTCCTCCCCGGCGCCGGCGGCACCCAGCGCCTGCCGCGCGTGGCGGGCGTCGCCAAGGCGCTCGAAATGGCCGCGACCGGCAATCCCCTCGGAGCGAAGGAAGCCTATGGGATCGGCCTCGTCGACCGCCTCATCGAGGGCGAGCTCGAGCCCCACGCCGTCGCCTTCGCCGAGGAAGTGAAGCATGTCCGCCCGATCCCGCGCGCCAGCGAGCGGCAGGACAAGATCGACGGCACCGATCCCGCCGTCTTCGCCGATTTCCGCAAGGCCAATGCCCGCAAGTTCCGCGGCTTCGACGCGCCCGAATCCGTCATCCGCGCGATCGAGGCGGCGGTCGCCAAGCCCTATGCCGAAGGGGTCCAGGACGAGCGGCGGCTGTTCATGGAGCTGATGAGCGGCACCCAGGCCCGCGCCCAGCAATATTTCTTCTTCGCCGAGCGCAAGGCCTCGAAGATCGAGGGCCTGCCCGACGACACCCGGCCCCGGGACGTAAAGCGCGTCGGCGTGATCGGCGCCGGCACGATGGGCGGCGGCATCTCGATGAACTTCCTCTCCGCCGGCATTCCGGTCACCATCGTCGAGATGCAGCAGGACGCGCTCGACCGCGGCACCGGCGTGATGCGCAAGAATTACGAGGCGTCTGCGTCGAAGGGCCGCATCACCGCCGAGCAGGCCGAGGGCGCGATGAGCCTGCTGAAGCCGACGCTCAGCCTCGACGAACTCGCCGATTGCGACCTGATCATCGAGGCCGTCTACGAGACGATGGAGATCAAGAAGGAGGTGTTCGGCCGGCTCGACAAGATCGCCAAGCCGGGCGCGATCCTCGCCTCCAACACCTCCTATCTGAACATCGACGAGATCGCGGCGACC
>JBJMTY010000021.1:0-2331 GCA_045811445.1 Allosphingosinicella sp.
ATTGACCCTTCTGTCTGCGGCGCCGGCGGCGGCGCAGACCATGCCGACGCGCGCGTCGGGCCGAATCCTGTCCGGCATTTGCGATGCGAACCGCGATTCATGCCTCGCTTATGTGGTCGGCGCGGTCGACGCCTTTGTCGCGACGCAATGGGTGAGCGGCGCGCGACTGCCCTTCTGCATCCCCGCCGGCGTCACCAACGAGCAGCTCACCCAGGCGTCGGTGCGTTATCTGCGCTTCCACCCCGAGCGACTCGACGCCAACGCGGCGACCTTGGTCGTGCTGGCGCTGAGGGACACCTTTCCCTGCCAGGCGTCCGCGCCGCCTCCGCCTCCGCCCCCGCAGCAACAGCCGCGGCCGCGCGGGCGCTGATCCTCGTCGCACAAAGGGGGAAGCATGGGCGCGCCTAAAGCCAGGCAGATCGCCGCGGTCGTCGCCGGCAACGCGCTCGAATTCTACGATTTCGTCACCTACAGCTTCTTCGCCGTCCAGATCGGCCGCAGCCTGTTTCCCGGCGACGCGGACCGGTCGCTGATGCTGTCGCTCGGCACTTTCGGCATCGGCTTCCTCAGCCGTCCGCTGGGCGGCCTCCTCATCGGCCGCTATGCCGATCGGCGCGGCCGCAAGCCGGCGATGATCCTTTCCTTCACGCTGATGGGGATCGGCCTCGTCGGCCTCGCCTTGACGCCTTCCTATGCGATGGCCGGCATGGCCGCGCCCGCGCTCGCGATCCTGTTCCGCCTCATCCAGGGCTTCGCGCTCGGCGGCGAAGTCGGGCCGAACGCCGCCTGGCTGCTCGAAGCCGCGCCGCCCGGCCGCCGCGGCCTGTTCGTCTCGCTCCACATGGCCACCGCCGACGTGGGCGTGCTCGCCGCCGGCCTGGTCGGCTTCGTCCTGTCGCTGGCGATGGCGCCGGCCCAGTTCGACGCATGGGGGTGGCGGATCGCCTTCCTGCTCGGCGCCGCCATCGTGCCGTTCGGCCTCGCCCTTCGCCGCACTCTCGACGAGACGCTGCCGCCGCCTGGCGAAGACGCCGCCCCCGCGGACCGGCGTCCGGTCCTCGCCACGGCCGCCGCCGGCATGGTCGTCCTCGGCGCCGCGACCATCGCCAACTACACGCTCCAATATATCAACACCTACGCGCAGACGACGCTGCACATGGCGGTGAACGTCGCGTTCGGCGCCACTTTGGTGCTGGGCCTGGTCAGCGTGGCGTGCGATCTCGCCGCCGGCTGGCTCGCCGACCGGTTCGGCCGCAAGCGCACATTGCTGCTGCCGTGGCTGGCGCTGATCGTCCTCGCGGTGCCCGCCTATCTGTTCGTCAGCGCCGTGCGCACCCCCGCCGCTCTGTTCGCGACCACCGCCTTGCTGTCGCTGGTCCACATCCTCGGCTCGACGCCGGCGATGCTGCTGGTCCTCGAAGCCATACCCGCCCGCATCCGCGCCGGCGCGATGGGCCTCATCTACGCCTGCGCCATCGCGATCTTCGGCGGCACCGCGCAGCCGCTCATCCGCAAGCTGATCGTATGGACCGGCAGCCCGCTGGCGCCGGGCTGGTACATGAGTGTGGCGGTGGCGTGCGGCCTCGCCGCCACCTTCCTGATCCGGGAGGAGAGGGCGCCGCGCTGACCTCGTCCTCCCTGTCCGCGCAGCGGATGGGGGGGGGGACCATGCGCAGCATGGTGGAGGGGCGTTCCGACTCGGCAAGCCCCTCCACCGCGTTTCACGCGGTCCCCCTCCCCATCGCCTGCGGCGATGGGGAGGACTGATCAGTCGAACAGCCTGGCGAAGCGGCGCGGGGCGCGGTCCTTCCAGTGGCCACGATGGTAAGCGTCCGAGGCCAGCAGCGGCATGACGGAAGTCGCCTCGGCGAATACCATCTGCTCCATCGCCGTCGAGACCTTGCCCCAGCTCGCCGCTTCCTGCAGCGTCGAGGAGGAGCAGGCGCCGTCGCGCACGTCGGCGACGGTGATCTGCACGGCATATTTGTGGACCTCGACATCCTCGTGACCGAGGATCTCGGCGCAGACCACGGTGTCCTGCGTGAAGTTCTTGGGCACGCCGCCGCCGATCATCAGCAGCCCGGTGGTGCCGGCCTCGATCTTCAGGTTGGTCAGCTCACGGAAATCCGCGATGGCGTCGAGGACCATATAGGGCTTGCCCGCCTTCATCGCGTCGACCTGGTGCTTGACGAGGCCGAAGCCCGCCGAGCTGTCGACGAAGGCCGGGCAGAAGATCGGCACGTCATGCTCATAGGCGAGCTTGACGAGGCTGTTCTCCTTCTTGCCGTGGGTCATCAGCCACTTGCCCATCTCGCGGATGAACGCGCGCGA
>JBJMTY010000022.1:0-6205 GCA_045811445.1 Allosphingosinicella sp.
CGACCGAGATCCTCGCCCGGCAGCATTTCGAGACGCTGTCGCGCCAGCTCGCCGGCCTGCCCGTCACCGTCGCCATCCTCACCGGCCGGGAGAAAGGACGCGCGCGCGAATCGACCCTGATGGGGCTCGCCGACGGCTCGATCGACATACTCGTCGGCACCCACGCCATCTTCCAGCAGGCGGTCGCCTACAAGCGCCTCGGCCTCGCCGTGGTGGACGAGCAGCACCGCTTCGGCGTCGCCCAGCGCATGATGCTGGCGCAGAAGGCGGAGCGGCCGCCGCACCTGCTGGTGATGACCGCGACGCCGATCCCGCGCACCCTGACGCTGACCCAATATGGCGAGATGGACGTCTCGCGCCTCGACGAGATGCCGCCGGGCCGCCAGCCGGTCGAGACGCGGGTGCTAAGCGCCGAGCGCCTGTCCGAAGTGGCCGATGCGCTCGCCCGCCACATCGCCCGCGGCGGCCAGGCTTATTGGGTCTGTCCTTTGGTCGAGGAGAGCGAGGACAGCGACCGCGCCGCCGCCGAGGAAAGGGCGCGGACGCTCCAGCTTCGCTTCGGCGCCAAGGTCGGCCTCGTCCACGGCCGGATGAAGGGCGCGGAAAAGGGCGAGGCGATGGCGGCGTTCCAGCAGGGCAAAGTGGCCGTGCTCGTCGCCACCACCGTCATCGAGGTCGGTGTCGACGTGCCCAACGCCACTTTGATGATCGTGGAAGGCGCCGACCGCTTCGGCCTCGCCCAGCTCCACCAATTGCGCGGCCGGGTCGGGCGAGGGGAGGGGCGCTCGGTCTGCCTGCTGCTGCGCGGCGAGCGCCTCAGCGAGACCGCCCGCGCCCGGCTGGCGCTGATGCGCGAGACCAATGACGGCTTCCGCATCGCCGAGGAGGATCTGCGGCTGCGCGGGGCGGGCGAGCTGCTCGGCACGAAGCAATCGGGCGAGGCCCAGTTCCGCCTGGCGAGCCCGGAGCAGATTTCCGAGCTGGCCCAGGCCGCCAGCGACGACGCCCGGCTGCTGGTCGACCGGGACGGCGGATTGCAGGGAGAAAGGGGCCAGGCGGCGCGGGTGCTGCTCTACGTGATGGAACGCGACGCCGCGGTGGAGCTGCTGCGTTCGGGTTGAGTTGCCTCCCCATCGTCAGATGGGGAGGGGGACCAGCGAAGCTGGTGGAGGGGTATCTGGAGCAGGTCTCGTCGACTACCCCTCCACCACCCTTCGGGTGGTCCCCCTCCCCATGCCTCGGCATGGGGAGGCACTCAGGGCACCAGCAGCCCGTGCTTCTTCTTGCCGGCCGAGATGCGGGTTTCACCGGTCACCGTCAGCGTCGCGTCCTCGCCGGCCGGCTCGCCGTCTACCCGCGCACCGCCCTGCGCGATCAGCCGGCGCGCCTCGTTCTTCGAGGCGACCAGGCCGAGGCCGAGCAGGGCGTCGGTTAGCGATATCGGCCCCTCCACCTTCAAGGTCGGCAGCGATTCGCCCGAGGCGCCTTCTTCGAAGGTCTTTCGCGCCGTCTCCGCCGCCGCCTCGGCCGCCGCGCCGCCGTGGGCGAGCGCGGTCGCCGCGTCGGCCAGCACCTTCTTCGCCGCGTTGATCTCGCTTCCCTCCAGCGCTTCGAGCCGCGCCACCTCGTCCAGCGGCAGATCGGTGAACAGCCTGAGGAAGCGGCCGACGTCCCGGTCGTGCGCGTTCCGCCAGAATTGCCAATAATCGTAGGGGCTGAGCTGCTCGGCGTTCAGCCACACCGCGCCCGCCGCGGTCTTGCCCATTTTCGCTCCATCAGCAGTAGTGATGAGCGGCGTGGTGACGCCGTAGAGCGGGGTGCCGTCGATGCGCCGGGCGAGCTCGATGCCGTTGACGATATTGCCCCACTGGTCCGAGCCGCCGAGCTGCAGGCGGCACTCCGCCCGCCGCGACAGCTCGAGGAAATCGTAGGCCTGGAGGATCATGTAGTTGAACTCGAGGAAGGTGAGCGGCTGCTCGCGCTCGAGCCGGAGGCGGACGCTGTCGAAGGTCAGCATCCGGTTGATGGTGAAATGCGGGCCGACGTCGCGCAGGAAGGGGATGTAGTCGAGCGCATCGAGCCAGTCGGCATTGTTGACCAGGATGGCGTCGGCGGGGCCGTCGCCGAACGTCAGGAAACGCTCGAAGCAGCGGCGGATCGAGGCGATGTTGGAGGCGATGGCCTCCTCGGTGAGCAATTTGCGGCTCTCGTCCTTGCCCGAGGGGTCGCCGATCTTGGTCGTGCCGCCGCCCATCACCACGATCGGCTTGTGCCCCGCCTGCTGGAGGCGGCGCAGCAGCATGATCGAGACGAGGTTGCCGACGTGGAGCGAAGGCGCCGTGGCGTCGAAGCCGATATAGCCTGGCACGATCCGGCGCGAGGCGAGATCGTCGAGCTCCTCGGCGTCGGTGATCTGATGGATATAGCCGCGCTCGGAGAGCAGGCGGAGGAGATCGGACTTGAATTCGGCCATGGCCGCGCGGTTAGCATGGGGTTGCAGGATTGCTAAGGGCCGTTCGATGTCGAACCTTCTCGAAACCGAGCTGCGGGCGCACCCCGCGACCCCCGCGTCGCGGGTGACCGCAGTCCGCGCCCGGCTGCGGCGGCCGGGGACGAACCGCCTCGCGCTTCGCTTCGAGATACTCGCCCCAGAGGGCGCCGTGGCGCTGCCGCCGCCGGTGCCGCCGGTCCGCGCCGACCGCTTGTGGGAGACGACCTGCTTCGAGCTGTTCCTGCGCGCGCCTGGGCGGCCCGATTATCTCGAGATCAACGTCTCGCCCTCGGGCCGGTGGGCCGCCTACGATTTCTGCGCCTACCGCGCCGGGATGGTGCCGGCGGCCGTCGCCGCGGCGCCGGCCTTGGTCCTTGCCGTGGAGCCGGACCGAATCGTCGCGGACATCGAGCTGTCGCTCGATCTTGCCGACACACCCTGGCGCGCCGGCCTGTGCGCCATCGTCGAGGAAGCGGGCTTCGGCCGATCCTATTGGGCGATCGACCATGCCGGGCCGGAGCCGGATTTCCACCATGCCGGCGGCGCCGGCGCCGAGCTGCCGCCGCCATCGGCGCGAGCGTCACCTCGGGCTTGATCCGGGGTCCACCTTCTCTAGGAGCATGAGGGGATGGATGCCGGATCAAGTCCGGCATGACGAAAGACGCACCCTCATGAAATTCGGTCTCGAACGATTCCTCGAAGACGCCTCGCTCCGCCGCCCCCTAGAGGGCCGCCGCGTCGCCTTGCTCGCCCATCCCGCCTCGGTGACGCGCGACCTAACCCACTCGCTCGACGCGCTCGCCGCCGCCGGCATCAACCTCACCGCCGCCTTCGGGCCGCAGCACGGCCTGCGGGGCGACAAGCAGGACAATATGGTCGAATCGGAGGACTTCACCGATCCCGTCCACAACATCCCCGTGTTCAGCCTCTACGGCGAGGTCAGGCGGCCGAGCGGCCAGTCGATGGGCACGTTCGACACGATCCTGGTCGACCTCCAGGATCTCGGCTGCCGCATCTATACCTTCATCACCACCTTGCTCTATGTTCTCGAAAGTGCCGCGCAGCAGGGAAAATCGGTTTGGGTGCTCGACCGGCCCAATCCGGCGGGGCGGCCGATCGAGGGGCTGACGCTGCTTCCCGGGTGGGAGAGCTTCGTCGGCGCCGGGCCGCTGCCGATGCGCCACGGTTTGACGCTGGGCGAATTGGGCGCTTGGTTTGTCGCTAAGTTCGCGCTGGATGTCGACTATCGGGTCATCGAGATGGAGGGTTACGACCCGGAAGCGGCGCCCGGCTTCGGCTGGCCGCTCGGCGAGCGGGCGTGGGTCAACCCCAGCCCCAACGCGCCCAACCTCTTCATGGCCCGCGCCTATGCCGGGACGGTCATGCTGGAGGGCACGACGCTCTCGGAAGGGCGCGGCACCACGCGTCCGCTCGAAGTGTTCGGAGCGCCCGATCTCGACGCCCGCGCCGTGCTCGTCGAAATGCATAAACATGCGCCGGAGTGGATGCGCGGCTGCGGCCTGCGCGAGACAAGCTTCGAGCCGACCTTCCACAAACATGCGGGCGGTTTATGCAGCGGCCTGCATATTCATGCAGAATCGCCGCTCTACGACCACCACGCCTTCCGCCCCTGGCGCCTCCAGGTGCTCGCCTTCAAGGCGATCCGCCGCCTCTATCCGGACTATCCGCTGTGGCGCGACTTCCCCTACGAATACGAATTCGACAAGCTCGCCATCGACGTCATCAACGGCGGCCCGGGGCTGAGGGAATGGGTGGACGATGCGGTAGCGGAGCCCGGCGATCTCGATGCGCTGACCGTGCCGGATGAGGAGGCGTGGGAGGAGGAGCGGCGGCGCTTCCTGATCTATTAGAAATAGGCCTGCTGAACACAGACCTGGAGCTGGGGCTGAAGCGCCTCATTTTCGAGCGTGACGATATCTTTCGGCAGCGCCCTCAGCTGGTCGGCCATCGTGGACAGGTTGGTTGCGGCGCGGGCGGCGCCCAGCTTCTTTTGCGCTTCGTCGTGCTCCCTGGCGAGTTGCTGCAGCCGTTTGAAAACGTCCGTCGTGTCCACCGTCCCGGCGTCGCTCAATCGCTTGGCGAGGATGGACTCGATCGAATACAAAGCTGCGCCCACCATCTCGAAATATTGTCTTTGGGAATCGATCGACACTTCGCCTCCACCCTCGGCCAGGGCCTGCTGCGTGAGCAGGGAGGTGACGGCCCGCCGATCCTCCGCGTTCTGCGCGAGCAGGCTGGTCGCCCGCTCCTTCTCGGCCGGGATCGAGAGCAGCCTCGCGAACGCGGCCTCGTCCCGGTCATACTGGTCGAAAAGCGCCTGAAACGGCTTGGGGGGTTCCGTCTTCGGAGGCGTGAAATTGAAGTAGGAAATGCCGACTGCCGCCGTCTTCACGCACAACACTGCGCGAAGGGCGCTGGTCACGAAGCCCGCCTTGGCTTTGGGAGCGTAATAAGAGTTGCCCGCGCCCAGCACGGCCCCGGCGGCGCCAAGCTTCAGAACGTCCTGGCTGGAGAAGGCGAAGGCACTCGGCCCAATCAGGCCGGCAGCCGCTGCGAGGAAAGCCGGAACCTCGAAATATTGACGCCCATTCGCGAGGTCCTGCTCGGCGCATCGGTAAGCGAGCGTGAAGTTATTGATCAGATCGATCGCCCCCAGCACGGTCGGCTGGATTTCGATTGTCGTACCGTTCCCCGGTTTCGGCACTGCCTTGCAATCCAATTTATCGTCGTACCGCGCGACCTGGATGTCGGTCCGAACCGAAGGCGGTGCGAAGCTGAAGGATTGGCAGGCGGCTAACGGCACTGCCGTCAGCATCAGGATGGATTTCCGCAGCATGGCGACGCCCCCCTCGTCGCGAGTAGCTTATCACGTCTTGGGAAGGCGGTAAATTGTCGGCCGCCGCTCCTGCGGCAGGGGAGTCAGCGGAGCGGCAGCATACGGCTCAACTCGTGGTCGTCGGGCCCGGCGAGGAAAGTGCAGACGAGGCTGCCGGCGCGTTCCTGTCAGCTCTTCCGGCTCAGCGTCCGCATCGCGTCGTCGAGGCCGGCGAGGGTGAGGGGGTACATGCGCTCGTGCATCAGCTCGCGCACGATCTGGGTCGAGGCGGAATAGTTCCAATATTGCTCGGGCGTCGGGTTGAGCCAGACCGCGCTCGGATAGGTGGCGGCGAGGCGCTGCATCCAGACGGCGCCGGCTTCCTCGTTATAATGCTCGACCGAGCCGCCGGCATGGCTGATCTCGTAGGGGCTCATCGCCGCGTCACCGACGAACACCAGTTTCCAGTCGTGGCCGAACTTGTGGAGCAATTCCCAGGTCGGCGTGCGCTCGGCGAAGCGGCGGCGATTGTCCTTCCACAGGCTCTCATAGGGGCAATTGTGGAAGTAGAAGAATTCGAGATTCTTGAACTCGGACGTCGCGGCGGAGAACAATTCCTCGCACAGCTTGATGTGCGGATCCATCGAGCCGCCGACGTCGAGCAGAAGCAGCAATTTCACCGCATTATGCCGCTCGGGGCGCATGTGGATGTCGAGCCAGCCCTTGCGGGCGGTGCCGTCGATCGTTTCGTCGAGGTCGAGCTCGTCGGCCGCGCCCTCGCGGGCGAAGCGCCTGAGGCGCCTGAGCGCCACCTTGATGTTGCGGGTGCCGAGCTCGATCTGGCTGTCGAGGTTCCTGAACTCGCGCTTGTCCCAGAC
>JBJMTY010000023.1:0-8366 GCA_045811445.1 Allosphingosinicella sp.
AGGGCCGTTGAAGTCGCCGACCGGCTCGTCGCCGAGCCCGAAGTGAAGCCGATCGGCCTTGGCGCCCGCGATTCGCTCCGGCTCGAGGCGGGCTTGCCCCTCTACGGCCACGACCTCGATCCCGGCACGACGCCGGTCGAGGCGGACCTGACCTTCGCCATCTCCAAGCGCCGGAGGGCCGGCGGCGGCTTCGCGGGCTGGGACCGGATCGCCGCCCAGCTCGAGCAGGGGCCGGTGCGCCGCCGCGTCGGGCTCGCCGTCGAGGGCCGCCAGCCGGTCCGCGAAGGCGCGATGGTGGTCGACGCCGACGGCAGCGAGGTCGGCAAGGTGACGAGCGGCGGCTTCTCGCCGATGCTGGAGGCGCCGATCGCCATGGCCTACGTGCCGATCGCCTCCGCCGAGCCGGGTGCCGCCATCCGCGTCGCCCAGCGCGGCCGCATCTTCGAGGCGAAAGTGGCGCCGATGCCGTTCGTCCCCCACCGCTATCACCGCAAGGGAGCCGCCTGATGACGACCTACTACACCAAGGAGCACGAGTGGATCCGCGTCGACGGCGGCGAAGCGATCGTCGGCATCACCGATTTCGCCCAGGGCCAATTGGGCGACATCGTCTTCGTCGAGCTGCCCGAGGCCGGCCGCCAGGTGACGCGCGGCGGCGAGGCGGCGGTGGTCGAATCGGTCAAGGCGGCGAGCGACGTCTATGCGCCCGTCACGGGCGAGGTGACCGAGGCCAATGCGGCGCTCGGCGACGACCCGTCGCTGGTCAACACCGATCCCGAAGGCGAAGGCTGGTTCTTCCGCCTCCGCCTCGCCGACGCGGGCGAGCTCGACGGGCTGATGGACGCCGACGCCTATAAGAGCTTCTGCGACAGCCAATGAGCCTCAATCCGTCCTCCCAATGGTCGCCGGCCGACTATGCCTCGAACGCGGCGTTCGTGCCGGCGCTCGGGGCGGCGGCGCTGGAGCTGCTCGATCCGAGGCCGGGCGAGCTGATCCTCGACGTCGGCTGCGGCGACGGGCAGCTCACCGCCCGGATCATGGCCTCGGGCGCGCGGGTGATCGGGCTCGACGCCTCGGAGGAGATGGTCGAGGCGGCGCGGGCGCGGGGCGTCGACGCCTTCGTCGCCGACGCTCAGGCGCTGGGGCTCGACGACCGGGCGCGGCGGTTCGGCGAGTTCGACGCGGCTTTCTCGAACGCGGCCCTGCACTGGATGCTCGACGCCGACGCGGTCGCGAGCGGCATCTTCGCGGCGCTGAAGAGCGGCGGCCGCTTCGCCGGCGAGATGGGCGGGGAGGGCAATGTCGCGACGCTGCGCGGGGCGCTGCGCGCCGAGCTGCGGGAGCGCGGCTATCCTGTCCCCGACGACGATCCGCAATGGTATCCCAGCGTCGAGACGTTCGTGCGGCTCTATGCTTGTGCGGGCTTTACCCAGATCGACGCCCATCTGATCCCGCGGCCGACGCCGCTGCCGGCGGGGGTCGCGGGCTGGGTGACGACGTTCCGCTCCGGCTGGCTCGACGTCGCCGAGGTGCCGCAGAGCGAGCGCGACGCCGTCGCCGCCGCCGTCGAGGAGCGCCTCCGACCGATTCTCCAGCAGCCCGACGGCAGCTGGCACGCCGATTACGTCCGCCTCCGCTTCACGATGAGAAAGCCCGACTGATGCGTTATTTGCCGCTCGCCGACGCGGACCGCAGCGCGATGCTGCACACGATCGGCGCCGCCTCGATCGAGGAATTGTTCGTCGACGTGCCCCAGGCGGCGCGGCTGGACGCCAAGATTGCCGGCCTGCCCGATCATCAGAGCGAGATGGCGGTCGAGCGCCGCCTCTCGGCGATGGCCCGCAAGAACCTGATTGCCGGCGACGTGCCCTTCTTCCTCGGCTGCGGGGCATACCGCCACCACATTCCCGCCTCGGTCGACCACCTTATCCAGCGCGGCGAGTTCCTGACCAGCTACACGCCCTACCAGCCCGAGATCGCCCAGGGCACGCTCCAGGCCCTGTTCGAGTTCCAGACCCAGGTCGCGCGGCTCTACGGCTGCGACGTCGCCAACGCCTCGATGTACGACGGCTCGACCGCCTGCTGGGAAGCGATCGGCATGGCGCGGCGGATCACGCGGCGGACCAGGGCGGTGCTGTCGTCGGGGCTGCACCCGCATTACGTCTCGGTGGCGCGGACGATGGCGCGCTTCACCGGCGATGTGCTGGAGACGGCGCTGCCGGAGCTCGGCGCCGAGACCGACATGGCGCGCCTGCTCGACGCGGTGGACGGGGAGACGAGCTGCGTCGTGGTGCAATATCCCGACATATTGGGGCGCATCGCGGACCTCTCCGAGCTCGCCGGGCGCTGCCACGCGGCGGGGGCCTTGCTCGTCGCGGTAGTGACCGAGCCGGTCGCGCTCGGCCTGATCCGCGCGCCGGGCGAGATGGGCGCCGACATCGTCGTCGGCGAAGGCCAGTCGATCGGCGTCGGCCTCAATTTCGGCGGGCCCTATGTCGGCCTGTTCGCCTGCGCGGACAAATATGTCCGCCAGATGCCGGGCCGGCTGGCCGGCGAGACGGTCGACGCCGAAGGCAAGCGCGGCTTCGTCCTCACTCTCTCGACGCGCGAGCAGCATATCCGGCGCGAGAAGGCGACGTCGAACATCTGCACCAATAGCGGCCTGTGCGCGCTGGCCTTCTCGGTCCACATGACCCTGCTCGGCGAGACGGGCCTGAGGCGGCTCGCCGAAATCAACCATGCTCAGGCCGTGGCCGCCGCCGAGCGGCTGGCGCGGGTGCCGGGAGTGACCCTGGTCACCGACAGCTTCTTCAACGAATTCACCCTGCGCCTGCCCAGGGAAGCGCGGCCGGTCGTGCGGGCGATGGCGGACAAGGGCGTGCTCGGCGGGGTGTCGCTGGGGCGGCTCTATCCGGGCGCCGAGGGGCTGGCGAACGGCCTGGTCGTCGCCGTCACCGAGACCGCTACCCAAGAGGACGTCGAGGCGCTGGCCGGCGCGCTCGAGGAGGCGCTGGCATGAGCATCAACGAAAGCGGCTGGCGCCCCGAGCGCCCACAGGCGGAGCGCCGCCAGGCCCGTGACACCTGGACCGGCAACCGCGCGCTGATGCTCGAGGAGCCGCTCATCTTCGAGATGGACGAAGCCGACGGCTGCGGCGTCGATTTCGAGTCCCTCCCCGGAACGGGGAGGGGGACCGTGCGCAGCACGGTGGAGGGGTCCCACCTCTCCGCCGCACCGGACGCGGGCCCCCTCCACCAGACTTCGTCTGGTCCCCCTCCCCGTTCCGGGGAGGAGCGATTGGCCGGCCTCCACCGCAGCCGGCCGATCGGGCTTCCCGGCCTCTCGGAGCCGCAGGCGGTGCGCCATTACACCCGCCTCAGCCGGCAGAATTATGCGATCGACCTCGGCCTGTTCCCGCTCGGCTCGTGCACGATGAAGCACAATCCGCGGCTGTGCGAGCGGATGGCGCGGCTGCCCGGCTTCGCCGACATCCATCCGCTGCAGCCGGTCGACACGGTGCAGGGCGCGCTGGAAGCGATCCGCGAGCTGGGGGGATGGCTGGTCAAGCTCACCGGCATGCATTCGGTGGCGATGAGCCCCAAGGCCGGCGCGCATGGCGAGCTGTGCGGCCTGCTCGCGATCCGCGCCGCGCTCGAGGCGCGGGGCGACGCGCGCGCGGTGGTGCTGGTGCCCGAGAGCGCGCACGGCACCAACCCCGCCACCGCCGCCTTCGTCGGCTACCGGGTCGAGAGCATCCCCGCCGACGGCCGCGGCCGCGTCGACCTGGCGGCGCTGAAGGCGCGGCTCGGCCCCGACGTCGCGGCGGTGATGATCACCAACCCCAATACGTGCGGCCTGTTCGAGCCCGACATGATCGCCATCTCCGAGGCCGTGCACGCGGCGGGCGCCCTGGTCTATTGCGACGGCGCCAATTTCAACGCCATCGTCGGCCGGGTCCGGCCCGGCGACCTCGGCATCGACGCGATGCACATCAACCTCCACAAGACCTTCTCGACCCCGCACGGCGGCGGCGGGCCGGGGGCGGGCCCGGTGGTCTTCTCCGAGGCGCTGACGCCGTTCGCGCCCTTGCCGTTCGTCGAGCGCGACGGCGACCACTTCTTCCTCGTCGAGGAGGAGAATGCGGGCGAGCGTCATGGCGAAAGCTTCGGCCGCATGGTCGCCTTCCACGGCCAGATGGGCATGTTCAGCCGCGCCCTCGCCTACATCCTCAGCCACGGCGCAGACGGGCTGCGCCAGGTGTCGGGCGACGCCGTGCTCAACGCGAACTATGTGCTCAGAAGCCTCGGCGACGTCCTCGACGCGCCGTTCGGGGCGAGCGGGCCGTGCATGCACGAGGCGCTGTTCAGCGACAAAGGCTTCGCCGAGGGGCTGTCGACGATCGACCTCGCCAAGGGGCTGATCGACGAAGGCTTCCACCCGATGACGATGTATTTCCCGCTCGTCGTCCATGGCGCGATGCTGGTCGAGCCGACCGAAACCGAGAGCAAGGCGGCGCTCGACCAGTTCATCGGCGCGATGCGCTCGGTCGCCGAACGGGCCAAAGCCGGCGACGAGAGCCTCAAGGCGGCGCCCGTTCACGCCCCGCGGCGGCGGCTCGACGAGACGCTGGCGGCGCGCAAGCCGGTGCTGGTGTGGAAGCCGCCGGTGGCGGCGGAAGCGGCGGAGTAAAAAACATGCAGGGAAGCGCGGGCGCGCCCCATCCGCTGATCGGCTATGCGATCATGGCCGTCATCCTGTCGCTCGTCCTGTTCTTCCGGGTGCGGCGGGTGAACCAGGCGCGGCCGCTCAAGGTCGAGCGGCTGTGGGTCGTGCCCGCCCTCTACGCGCTGATCGCCGTGGCCGCCTTCGCCGCGACGCCGCCCGACGCGGCCGGCTGGGGCATGGCCGCCGTCGCCTTTGCGCTGGGCGCCGCGCTCGGCTGGCAGCGCGGGCGGATGATGAAGATCGAGGTCGACCCCGAGACCCGCGGCGTCACCGCCACCCAGTCGCCGGCGGCATTCCTGTTCATCGTCGTCCTGATCGCGCTGCGCTCGGGCCTCAGGGAAATGGCGGCGACGGGCCATGGCGGTCTGTTCCACGTCTCGCCGTCGACCATCACCGATCTGCTCGTCGCCTTCGCGCTCGGCCTGCTCGGCGTGCAGCGGCTGGAAATGTATCTGCGCGCCCGCCGGCTGATCGCCGAGGCGCCCCGGCCTTGACCGGCGGCGGGCCGGAGCCGTTCGTCATCGCCCCCGGCGGCGAGGCGCGCCGCTCCGCTCCCCACGTCGCCCGCAACGCCGAGCCGATCGCCGAGGTGCTGCGCGGCGCGCTGCCGGAGCGCGGCCTCGTCCTCGAAATCGCGAGCGGCACGGGCGAGCATGCCGTCCATTTCGCCCGCGCCTTGGCGGGCGTGACCTGGCAACCGACCGACCCCGATCCGAACGCGCTCGCTTCGATCGAGGCGTGGCGGGCGGAGGCGGGGCTCGACAACCTCCTCCCGCCGCTGGCGCTCGACGCCGCGGCCGGGGCCTGGCCGGTCGAGCGCGCCGACGCGATGGTCTGCATCAACATGGTCCATATCAGCCCCTGGGCGGCGACAATGGGGCTGATGCGCGGCGCGGGGAGATGCCTCGCCGCGGGCGCTCCGCTCATCCTCTACGGCGCCTATCGCCGCGCCGGCGTGCCGACCGCGCCGAGCAACGAGGCGTTCGATCTGTCGCTCAAGGCGCGAAATCCGGAATGGGGCCTGCGCGCGCTGGAGGTTGTGCAGGCGGAGGCGGAAGCGAACGGGCTCCGCCTCGAGGCCGTGAACGAGATGCCCGCGAACAACCTGACATTGGTGTTCCGGAAACACTGAAGTCATGCCAGCGAAGGCCGGCATCCATGCAGATTTTCGAAGCGGCACGGACTCAGCATGGGCCCCAGCCTTCGCTGGGGCGACGGGTGGGGGCCCTCCTCCGCGGTGCGGCCGGCCACCTAGCTCTGGTTGAACCTCGGCAGGTCGGCATCCTCTGCCTTGTCGCTGGCGCGGACGCGGGTGACACCGGCGCCGTCGCCGACTTCCTCGTCTATCTCGTCGCGGCTGCCGACGTCGCGCTGGAGGTTGCCGCCGCTCGAGCCGCCGAAGGCGGGGGCGTCCTCGGCCGCGTCGATGATGTCGCTGTCGTCGGGGCGGGTGCGGTCGGTCATGATGGCTCTCCTTGTCGGGAGATCAATGCCGGGCGGGGAGGGGCGTTCCCTCGGCCAGCCGCGCCCAGAGCAGCGCCCAGCCCGCCCCGAACGCCCAGCCGCCGATCACGTCGCTCGGCCAGTGGACGGCGAGGACGAGGCGGCTGAGGCCCACCAGGATCGCGACCGAGACGGCGATGGCGATTGCGGCGGGGCGGTATCGGGCCGGGGCGGCGAGCAGAGCGAGGCCCAGCCACGCGGTCATCGAATTGGCCGAATGGGCGGACGGGAAGGCGAGGCTGGTCGTTTCCACGAGGCGGCCGACCGGCGGCGGGCGGTCGCGGCCGATCATCGCCTTCTGCAGCTCGACGAGCAGGCGCTCGCCGATCAGCATGGCCGCGTAGACCAGGGCCGAGCGCTTCGACACGCGCCAGGCGAGCAGCGCCGCGGCGACCGCGCCGACGGGAACGAGGAAGGTCCAGTTGCCAAGCTCGGTCACCGCCCGCGCGGCGGGCACGAGCGGCGGAAAATGGAACAGCGAGAGCAAAGCCGGATCGGCGGCGGAACCGGGGCCGCCGAGCAGCAGCATGCCGAGCCACAAGAGGAGCAGGATCAAAGCGAGGAGGTGCAGGCGATGCGGCGACATCCGCTCGCTCTCGGCTTCGCCGCCGCCCCTGTCCAGAGGCGGGGACAAGGTTCGAATCGGGGACTCACAGCCTCCGCTAATCTGTGTTAAGCCCCGAGTCGGGGAGCGGGACTGATGGAATCCAATCAGCGATATTTCGCGCGCCGAGCAGTCGAGGAATTGCGAGCGGCGGACCGGGCGGTGACGGCGGAAGCGAGGGCTCGGCGCCACGCGCTGGCCGAGACTTTCCAGTTGAGGGCGCAGGAATGTGCCGCGGCGGAAGCGCCGCCGTCGAGGCTCAGCGCCGCAGGCCTGGAACCTGCGGTTTACTGACCGCAAATTTCTCCTGATCCGGGTTATGGCGCGGCGCCTGACGCGGTCCTTATGCGGCCATGCGAGCGGATCGCCCGGAGGGTTTCTCCGGGTCGAGCGCGATTGTCGGAGCGGGGAGCCTGTGCCAAAGGCGGATCGGTCGACATTCGAAGGGAGGGAGGCGCCGTTGCGGCGACCAGGCTCGATCGCAGCGCTCGCGCTCGCCACCGGCGGATGCGCCGGCGGCGTGCTCGATCCGGTTGGCCCGGTCGGCGCCGACGACGCCCGGATCCTGATCGACGCGACCGTGATCATGCTGGCGATCGTGGTGCCGACCATCCTCCTCGCCTTCTGGATGGCCTGGCGGTACCGCGCCTCGAACAAGACGGCCGAATATCTTCCCTATTGGTCCTATTCGGGGCGGATCGAGGCGGTCGTCTGGTCTATCCCGATCCTCACCATCATGTTCATCGGCGGGGTGATCTGGATCGGCTCCTACCGGCTCGATCCGTTCCGGCCATTGCCCTCGAAGACGCCGCCGCTCGAGGTGCAGGTCGTCTCGCTCGACTGGAAGTGGCTGTTCATCTACCCGCGCGAGGGCATCGCCACCGTCAACCAGCTCGTCGTCCCCGCCGGCACGCCGGTCCATTTCTCGATCACCTCGGCGAGCGTGTTCAACACCTTCTTCATCCCGCGGCTCGGCTCGATGATCTACGCGATGCCGGGCATGGTCTCGCAGCTGAACCTCCAGGCCGACCGGCCCGCGGCTCTGTGGGGCCAATCGGCGCATTTCAGCGGCGACGGCTTCTCCGACATGCAATTCCAGGTGAGGAGCGTGGCGCCGGCCGAGTTCGCCGCCTGGGCCAAGGGCGTAAGCGGCGCCGGGCCGGTGCTCGATCCGCCGACCTATGCGAAGCTGGCGCGGCAGAGCCACAACGTGCCGCCGCTCGCCTTCCGCGCCGTCGATCCGCGGCTGTTCCAGGCGATCGCCAGCCAGAAGCTGCCGCCGGCGCCGGGGCCCGAGCCGGAGAATGCCCAGCATGCGGGCCGTGAAGTCTCGGTCGTCGGGGGGCATTGATGTTCGGCAAGCTCAGCTGGTCCGCGATCCCGTTCAACCAGCCCATTCCGCTGATCACGTCGATCGTGATGGTGCTCGTCATCCTCGGCGTGCTGGGGCTCGTCACCGTCAAGGGCTGGTGGCCCTATCTGTGGAAGGAATGGATCACCAGCGTCGACCATAAGCGGATCGGCATCATGTACGG
>JBJMTY010000024.1:0-5001 GCA_045811445.1 Allosphingosinicella sp.
ACCATCCTCGACCGCACCCTGCTCCGCGCCGGCGAGACGGTGCATATGAAGCATGTCTACCGCGCGCAGACGCCCACCGGCTTCCGCACCGGCGGCGCGCTCAAGGGCATATTGATCCTCCAGCATCGCGGCTCGGACACCGCCTACGAGCTGCCGCTCGCCGTCGGCGCCGACGGCATCGGCGAGAGCGAGTGGAAAGCCCCCGCCGACGCGCCGGGCGGCGACTACGACATCCAGGTCAAGACCGAAGGGGGGATGCGCTACACCCACCAATCCTTCCGGGTCGACGAATACCGCCTGCCGACGATGCGGGCGAGCGTCACCGGCCCCAAGGCGCGCCTCGCCCGCCCGCGCCGGCTGCCGCTCGACCTCTATCTCGCTTACCTGTCCGGCGGCGGGGCGGGCAGCGCGCCGGTCAAGCTGCGCACCGAATATGAAGCGCTGAACGACCGCCCCGAAGGCTGGGACGAATGGACCTTCGGCGGCTCGGCGGTGCGCGAAGGCACCACCCCGCTCGACGACGAGGGCGAGGATTCGGGCGGTTCGGACCAGGTCCCCGCCTCCGCCACCCTTCCGCTCACCCTCGGCAAGGACGGCGCGCTGCGCACCGAGATCGACCTGCCCGAGATCCAGGACGCGATGCGGGCGCGGATCGAGATGGATTACGAGGATGCCAACGGCGAGACGCTGACCACCGGCACCTCGGTGCCGCTCTACGCCTCGGCGATACGGCTCGGCATCCGCCCCGACGGCTGGATCCAGCGCTCCGGCAACCTCCAGCTCAAGGTGGTGGCGCTCGACCTCGACGGGCGAATCGTCGCCGGCCAGCCGGTGGAGGTGCAGCTCTTCACCCGCGAGATCCTCTCGGCGCGGCGGCGGCTGATCGGCGGCTTCTACGCCTATGACAACAATGCGCGCGTGACCAAGCTCGCCGCGAATTGCTCGGGCGTCACCGACGCCAAAGGCATGGTGGAATGCACGCTGGAGCCCGGCGTCTCGGGTGAGGTGCTGGCGATGGCGATCACCCGCGACCGCGACGGCAACGAGGCCCGCGCCGTCACCTCCGTATACCTGACCGGCGACGGCGACTGGTGGTTCGGCGGCGACAATGGGGACCGGATGGACGTCATTCCCGAAGCGCCCTCCTATCGCAGCGGCGAGACCGCCCGCTTCCAGGTGCGGATGCCGTTCCGCGAGGCGACCGCGCTCGTCACGGTCGAGCGCGAAGGCGTGCTCTCCTCCTTCGTCACCACCCTCTCGGGTAAGGACCCGGTGGTCGAGGTGAAGATGGACGGCAGCTACGCGCCCGACGTGTTCGTGTCGGTGCTGGCGGTGCGGGGCCGGGTCGCGGGATGGAAGCTGTGGCTCACCGAGTTCGCCCGCAAATGGCATTTGCCCTTCGCCGGCGACCCCTCGCAGCCGACCGCGCTCGTCGATCTCGCCAAGCCTGCATTCCGCCTGGGCTTCGCGCAGGTGAAGGTGGGCTGGGAAGCCCATCGGCTCGACGTCAAGGTGACGCCGGCGCGCGAGACGTGGCGAGTGCGCGAGAATGCCAAGGTCGAAGTGCAGGTGACCGGCCCGGGCGGCGTGGCGCCGGCCGACGCCGAGATCGCCTTCGCGGCGGTCGACGAGGCGCTCCTCGCCTTGGCGCCGAACGACAGCTGGGACCTGCTCGAGGCGATGATGGAGGAACGGCCGCTCTCGGTGCTCACCTCGACCGCGCAGATGCAGGTGGTCGGCAAGCGCCATTACGGCCGCAAGGCGCTGGCGGCCGGCGGCGGCGGCGGCGGCGACCTGTCCTCGCTCGCCCGCTCCGATTTCCGGCCGCTTTTGCTGTGGCGAGGCCGGGTGCCGCTCGACGCCAACGGCCGCGCGACGGTGAGCGTGCCGCTCGCTGACTCGCTCTCCTCCTACAAGCTGGTCGCGATCGCCACGGCGGGCGAGCAGGGCTTCGGCACCGGCAGCGCCACCATCCGCACCGTGCAGGACCTCGGCGTCTATTCCGGCGTGCCGCCTCTGGTCCGCTCCGGCGACCAGTTCGACGCCTTGTTCACCTTGCGCAACAGCACCGGCAAGGACCTCAAGGTCATTGCGACAGCCGAGGTCTCGCCCGCCCTGGGCGCGCTCAAGCCGCAGATTGTAACCGTCCCGGCGGGCGGTGCGACGCCGGTGTCGTGGCGCGTGACCGCGCCCGAGGCGGCGTCGCTGCGCTGGACCGTCACCGCCTCCGCGGCCAAAAGCGCGGCGAGCGACCGGGTGACCGTCGAGCAGGAGATCGTGCCGCCGGTGCCCGAGGAGACCTGGGCGGCGAGCTTCCTGCGCCTGTCGCCGGGGCTGCGCGTGCCGCTGGCGCCGCCGGCCGGCGCGCTGCCGGGGCGGGGCGCGATCGAGGTGGCGCTCACCGCTTCGCCCGCGCCGTCGCTGAGCGGCGTCGCCGATTATATGCGCGCTTATCCTTACGGCTGCTTCGAGCAGCGCCTGTCGAAGGCGATCGCGCTGGAGGACGCCGACGCCTGGGCGAAGCAGATGGCGGACCTCCCCGCCTATCTCGCCGACAACGGCCTGCTGCGCTACTGGCCGGGCTCGCGCCAGCCGGGCTCGGTCGCTCTTACCGCTTACGCCTTGTCGATCACGGCCGAGGCCGGGCTGCCCTGGCCGGCGGACGCCAAGAACAATCTGCTCGACGCGCTCCGCTCGGTCGCCGACGGCCGGCTCACCGACGAAGGCGAGGCGCCGGCCGACCAGCGCCTGCTGCGGCTCGCCGCCGTCGCCGCGCTCGCCCGCAACGGCGAGTCCAATCCGGCCATGGCGGCGCGGGTGGCGATGCCGCTGCGCGACATGCCGACGGCGAGCCTCGCCGACTGGCTGACCATCCTCGACCGCACCAAGGGCATCGGCCCGGCGCCCAAGGCGGCGGCGGAAGCGGCGCTGCGCGGCCGCATCGTCTACGAAGGCACGCGCCTCGACCTCGTCGACAAGGCCAACGCGCCCTGGTGGATGATGGTGAGCGGCGACGAGATGGCGCTGAAGGCGCTGATCGCCGTCACCGGCCGGCCCGGCTGGGCGCAGGAAGCGCCGCGGATGATGATCGGCGCGGCGCTGCGCCAGAGCCGCGGCCATTGGGACACGACTCCCGCCAACGCCTGGGGGACGCTCGCCGTCCGCCGCTTCGCCGCTGCTTATCCTGGGGTTCCGACCGGCGTCACCACGGTCACCCTCGGCGGTTCCAGCGTCGAGCGCGGCTGGCCCGCCCCGGCGCCGATCCACTTCCCGCTGCCGGCGCAGCAGACCAGCCTGCTCTTCGCCCATCCGGGCGCCGCGCAGCCCTGGGCGTTCGTCTCGGTAAAGGCCGCGGTGCCGCTCACCGCCGCCTCCTTCTCGGGATACCGGATCGCGCGCGAGGCGAGCTTCCTCGTCCGCAAGACGCCGGGCGCGGTCAGCCGCGGCGACGTGATGAAGATCCGCATTACCGTCCAGGCGCCGGTCGACCGGACCTGGGTGGTGGTGGAGGACCCGATTCCCGCCGGCGCCTCGATTGTCAGCGGCGGCGGCCAATCGTCGCTGCTCGCCGAGAAGGCCGGCGGGGGCGAAGGCGGCTGGCCGAGCTATATCGAGCGCAGCCACGGCGTGTGGCGGGCTTATTATGGCTGGCTGCCGAGCGGGCGCACCAGCGTCGAATATGTCGTGCGCATCAACACAACCGGCCGCTTCCAGCTGCCGCCCACCCATGTCGAGGCGATGTATTCGCCCGAAATCCGCGCGAGCCTGCCGAACCCGGTGCTGGACGTCGCGCCGTGATCGGCAAGGCCCTGTTCTGGCTGAGGCGGCGGCCGTCTTTGTGGCTGGCGCCGCCCTTGGCGCTCGCCGTCGCGGCGGATTATGCGACCGCGCCCCCGCCCCTCCCCTCCTACCGGCAGGCGCGGGCGGCGTGGCGGCCGAGCGAGGCCTGGCTGAGGGACCGCAACGGGCGGCTGCTGCAGACGGTGCGGATAGACATGGCGGTGAGGCGGCTCGAATGGGTGCCGCTGAACGAGGTCGCGCCGGTGGTGAGCGAGACGCTGGTCCGCTCCGAGGACCGCCGTTTCCGCGAGCATGGCGGGGTCGATTGGCGCGGCTTCGCCTCGGCGGCCTGGGCGGCGCTGCGCGGGCGGCACGCGCGCGGCGCCAGCACCCTGTCGATGCAGGTGGCGGGATTCCTCGCGCCCGAGCTGGGCGGGCCCGGCGCCCGTTCCTTCCGCGACAAGCTGCGCCAGCTCCGCGCGGCGCGCGACATCGAGGCGCGCTGGACCAAGGACCAGATCCTCGAAGCCTATCTCAACCTCGCCTCGTTCCGCGGCGAGGTGCAGGGGATCGGCGCCGCGTCGCGCGCTCTGTTCGGCCGCGCCCCCGCCGCGCTCGGCCCCGACGACGCCTTGCTGCTCGCCGCCTTGCTTCCCGCGCCCCAGGCCGATCCGTCGGCGGTGGCGCGGCGGGCGTGCCGCATCGGCCGGCGGGCCGACTGCACGATCCTCACCGCCGAGGCGGCGGCGATGACCGGGCCGGCGCGGCGGCTTTCCGACGACCCCGGCCTCGCGCCGCACCTCGCGGTCAAGCTGCTCGGCAAGCCCGGCGAGACCGCGGTCACGACGCTCGACGCCGACGTCCAGCGGCTCGCCGCCGAGGCGCTGCGGCGGCAATTGCTCGGCCTCGGCGGCGACCGCGCCCGCGACGGCGCGGTGGTGGTGGTCGACAACGCGAGCGGCGAGGTGCTGGCTTATGTCGGCGGCGTCGCGGGCGGCGCCTCGACCGCGCCATCGGTCGACAATGCCGATTCCTACCGCCAGGCCGGCTCCACCCTGAAGCCCTTCCTCTACGGCCAGGCGATCGAGCGCGGCTACCTCACCGCCGCCTCGATCCTCGACGACAGCCCGGTCGAGCTCGACACCGCCTCGGGCCTCTACGTGCCCAAGGATTACGACCATGATTTCAAGGGGCCGGTGACGGTCCGCACCGCGCTGGCCG
>JBJMTY010000025.1:0-9593 GCA_045811445.1 Allosphingosinicella sp.
ACGATCATGATCTTCTTCGCGGCGATGCCGCTGGTGATCGGCTTCATGAACTTCGTGACGCCGCTGCAGCTGGGCGTGCGCGACGTCGCCTTCCCGACGATGAACTCGGTGAGCTTCTGGCTGACCGCCTCGGGCGCCTTGCTGGTCAACCTGTCGCTGTTCATCGGCGAGTTCGCGCGGACCGGCTGGCTGCCCTACCCGCCGCTCAGCGAAGCCGCCTACTCGCCGGGCGTCGGCGTCGATTACTATCTGTGGGCGGTGCAGATATCGGGCATCGGCACGCTGATGACCGGCATCAACTTCGTCACCACCGTGCTCAAGATGCGCTGCCCCGGCATGAGCTATTTGAGGATGCCGATGTTCTGCTGGACGACTTTGGCGTCCAGCCTGATCATCGTCGCGGTCTTCCCGATCCTCACCGCGACGCTCGCCATGCTCAGCCTCGACCGCGTCTTCGGCTGGCATTATTTCACCAGCGACGCGGGCGGCAACCCGATGATGTTCATGAACCTCATCTGGGCGTGGGGCCATCCCGAGGTCTATATCCTGGTGCTGCCCGCCTTCGGCATCTTCTCGGAGATCTTCTCGACCTTCTCCGGCAAGCCCTTGTTCGGCTACCGCTCGATGGTCGCGGCGACCCTGTTCATCTGCATCGTTTCGATGATGACCTGGCTCCACCATTTCTTCACGATGGGATCAGGGCCGGCGGTCAACACCGCCTTCGGCATCTCGACCAGCGTCATCGCGGTCGGGACGGGGGTCAAGATCTACAATTGGATCTTCACCATGTACGGCGGCCGGGTGCGTCTGAGCGTGCCGATGCTGTGGTCGCTGGGCTTCATCTTCACCTTCGTGATCGGCGGCATGACAGGCGTGCTGCTCGCCGTGCCGCCGGCCGACTTCCTCGTCCACAATTCGATGTTCCTGGTCGCCCACTTCCACAACGTCATCGTCGGCGGCGTGGTCTTCGCCTTGTTCGCCGGGCTCGATTACTGGTTCCCCAAGGCGTTCGGCTTCCGCCTCCACGAAGGCTGGGGCAAGGCGGCCTTCTGGCTCTCCTTCTTCGGCTTCTGGATCACCTTCACGCCGCTCTACATGCTCGGCCTCGACGGCATGACCCGCCGCCTGCAGCACGTGAACGTCGAGGAATGGCGGCCGCTGCTGCAGGTGTCGGCCTTGGGCATGGCCGTCCTGGTCGCCGGCGCCGCCTGCCAGGTGACCATGCTGCTCGTCTCGATCGTCCAGCGCGACAAGTTCCGCGATGTCTCGGGCGATCCTTGGGACGGCCGCTCGCTGGAATGGGCGACGACCTCGCCGCCGCCTTTCTTCAACTTCGCGATCATGCCCAACGTCGAAGGCGAGGAAGCCTATTGGGGGATCAAGCTCAAGGCGATCGAATCGCAGCGGCTCGCCGAGGAGCCGGAATATGAGGCGATCGAGATGCCGGTCGAAAGCCCTGTAGGCTTCTACACGGCCGCATTCGCCAGCGTGACCGGCTTCGCCTTGATCTGGCAGATCTGGTGGCTGGCGGGGCTCGGGCTCGCTGCCGCCTTTGCCGGCTTCGTCGTCTTCGCCTGGCGGGACGTCCACGAATTCCATGTGCCCGCGGAGGAGGTGGCGCGGGTCGAGCGCGCCCGCCGCGCCCAGCGCGAGGCGCTGCTCGAGCGGATCGCCGCCGAAGGGAGCGCGCCGGCATGACCGACCATCCGCTCCCCGCCGCCGTCGAGACCGTCCGCCGCGTCCGCGAGGACCCGCACCGGCTCGGCCACCGCGGCCACGGCCACGAGGGGCCGGTGGAAGGCGCGGGGCACGGCACCACCGGCCCGGCCCGCAAGCGGATCATCGTCGGCTACGGCTTCTGGATCTTCCTGCTGTCCGACATCGTCATGTTCTCCTGCTTCTTCGCGGCCTTCGCGGTGCAGCGCGGCGCCACGGCGGGCGGGCCGGGGATACGCGACCTGGTCGAGATGCCGCGGGTGGCGCTGGAGACGGGCGCCTTGCTCCTGTCGAGCTATACGTGCGGCCTGTCGTTCGCGGCCACCAACGCGCGCAACCTGCTGTGGACCCAGGTCTTCCTCTTGATCACCGGCCTGCTCGGCCTGGTCTTCGTGGGGCTGGAGCTGCAGGAGTTCATCGGCCTGGCGAACCAGGGGATCGTGCCGCAGCGCAGCGGCTTCATCAGCGCTTTCTTCGGCCTCGTCGGCCTGCACGGGCTGCACGTCAGCGTGGCCGGCCTGTGGCTGTTGACGATGATGGCCCAGGTCCAGCTGAAGGGCTTCCGGCCCGAGATCGTCCACCGGCTGATCTGCTTCAACCTGTTCTGGCACGCGCTGGACATCGTGTGGATCGGCATCTTCACCATCGTCTATCTGATGGGAGGCCTGGCATGAGCCGGCTCGAATTCGACCCGCAGGATTATTCCGGCCTGCTCGACCACCGCGAGGACCACGCGCCCGGCGACGAGCCGAACGAGAGCGCCGGCCATTGGGTGGCCAACGCCAATCTCGGGCTCGGCTTCTCGGTGCTGCTGACCGTCGCCGCCTTCGTGCTGGCGAGCACGCATCTCATCTACGGGCCGGCCATCCCGATGGGCCTGATCGTGCTGGCGGTCGCCCAGATGGGCGTCCACCTCGTCTTCTTCCTCCACGTCACGACCGGGCCGGACAATACCAACAACGTGCTGGCCTTGGCCTTCGGCATCCTGGTCGTGTTCCTGATCGTCGCCGGCTCGCTCTGGATCATGTACCATCTGCACGAGAACATGATGCCGATGGACCAGCTGATGCGGATGCAGCCGTAGCGCGAGGGGGGAAGGCCATGCGCAGGATCATCGGCGGCGCATTCGTCTCGCTCGACGGCGTGGTCCAGGCGCCCGGCGGGCCCGACGAGGACAAGAGCGGCGGCTTCCCCTATGGCGGATGGATGAAGCCGATCGCCGAGGAAGCGGTGGGGCATCAGATCGGCACCTTGTTCGCGGGCGATTTCGACCTGCTGCTCGGGCGTTGCACCTACGACATCTTCGCCGGCTATTGGCCCTACATCCCTGACGACCATCCGATCGCCGCCAAGTTCGCCAAGGCGGACAAATATGTGCTGACCCGCTCGGACGCGCCGCTCGGCTGGCGGGGGAGCCATCGCCTCGCCGATCTCGACGCGCTGGCTGAGGCCAAGGCAAGCGAGGGGCCGGACATGATCATCCAGGGCAGCTCGACGCTCTATCCGCAATTGCTGGCGCGCGGCCTGCTCGACCGGCTGGTGCTGATGACGGCGCCGGTCACCCTCGGCACGGGCAAGAGGCTGTTCGGCGAGGGCGTGCCGGCCGGCGTGTTCAGGCTCGTCGAGCATCGGCTCGGCCCCGGCGGCTGGTCGATGGCGACCTACGAGCCCGCCGGGCCGGTGACCTCCGGGTCCTACGCGACCGGCGAGCCGAGCGAGGCGGAGCGCCGCCGCCGGGCGAAAGTGGAAGCGGGGGAGTGGTGAGCCCTGCTGGATTCGAACCAGCGACCTACTGATTAAAAGTCAGTTGCTCTACCGACTGAGCTAAGGGCCCGTGCGCCCCGGCTGTTAGGAGCGGCCGGGGGCGGGGTCAACCGCGGCGCGGCGGCTGAGGCGGTGGAGGAGCTGGCGGACGCTGGCGCCGGTCAGCGGGTCGCGCCAGCCGGGGGCGATCTCGGCGAGCGGCTCCAGCACGAACCGGCGGCGGCGGAATTCGGGATGGGGGACGACCAGCCCGTCGCCGGCCCAGGCGCCCCCCGACCAGAGCAGGATGTCGAGGTCGAGCACGCGCGGCCCCCAGCGCCTGCCGCCGCGCCGCCCGAAGGCTCGCTCGGTCTCCTTGAGCAAGGCGAGCAGCTCGGGCGGATCGAGACGCGAGGAGAGCAAGGCGGCGGCATTGGCGAAGGCGCGGCCGGCGGGGCCGAGCGCGGCGGTGGCGCGGACACGGGACAGGCGCTCGACGCCGAGCGCCGCGGCCGCCGCGCGCACCGTCTCTTGCGGCGAGCCGGAGCGGCCGCGGCGGTTCGAGCCGAGCGCGATGGCGTAGCTTGTCAGCGGCATCGACGCCGCCCTCCTTGCCGGCGGCCTTCTCCGGGCGATCCCGACCGTTGCGGGTATTGAGTGCGGACCCTAGACGCGGACCATGCTCCCCGTCACCTCCCCCGTGCCCGAGTGCGAGGCGCCGCGCGATTGCCCGCTCTGCCCGCGCCTGGTCGGCTTCCGGGAGGCGCTGCGGGAGGAGCATCCGGACTGGTGGAACGCCCCGGTGCCGCATTTCGGCGACCCCGACGCCTGGCTGGCGATTTGCGGCCTGGCGCCCGGCAAGCAGGGCGCCAACCGCACCGGCCGGCCCTTCACCGGCGATTTCGCCGGGCTGCTGCTCTACGAGACGCTGGCCAAGTTCGGGCTGGCCCGGGGGCGCTACGACGCGCGGGCCGACGACGGGCTGCGGCTCGAGGGCGTCGCCATCGTCAACTCGGTCAAATGCGTGCCGCCGCAGAACAAGCCCACGCCCGACGAGATCGCGACCTGCACCCGGACCTATTTCCAGCCCGCGCTGGCGGCGCTGCCCGGCGCGCGCATCCTTGTCGCCTTGGGCCAGATCGCCCACAATGCGGCGGTGCGCGCGGCGGGCGCGCGGCTCTCCCAATGCCGGTTCGGCCATCTTGCCGAGCATCGGCTGCCCGACGGGCGAGTGCTGATCGATTCCTATCATTGCTCGCGGTACAACCAGAATACCAACCGCCTGACCGCGATCATGTTCGAGCAGGTTTTCGAACGCGCGCTGGCGCTTCGCGAGGCCGCTTAACCGGGCGTTCAGCCGAAGCTGCCGACACCGGCGCCATGACCAAGCTCCTCGCCGCGGCCGCTTTGCTTCTCGTTCCCGCCGCCGCCGACGCCGCCGAGCCCGCCGGCCCGCCGGAGCGGGTGGCGAGCGCGGTCGTCTACGGCAGCGATCCGTGCCCGAAAGGGCAAGGGGACGAGGTGGTGGTCTGCGCGCGGCGGCCGGAGCGCGAGCGCTACCGCATCCCCAAGGAGCTGAGGCACGAGAACGAGCCGCTCAGCGAGCGGTCGTGGGGCGCGCGCACCGCGGCGCTGGACGAGGCGGCCCGCGAGACGATGCCGAACGGCTGCTCGGTGATCGGCACCTATGGCCAGACCGGCTGCTTCGCCAAGATGATCCGCGACTGGTTCACCTCGCGGCGGGCGGGCAATCCCTAGACGTCCTCGGCGAGCCGGCCGTAAAGGTCCGGCCGCCGGTCGCGGAAGAAGCCGAAGGCAGCGCGGTGGGCCCGCGCCCGCTCGAGGTCGAGCGTGGCGACGAGCACGCCCGTTTCCTCCGCGCCGAACCCGGCGAGGATGTCGCCGCGCTCGTCGCAGATGAACGAGTGGCCGTAGAAACGCTGGCCCTGCTCGGTGCCGATACGGTTGGCGGCGACGACCGGGACAACGTTGGAGACGGCGTGGCCGATCATCGCCCGCCGCCACATCCGGCTAGTGTCGAGCTCGGGATCGTGCGGCTCGCTGCCGATCGCGGTCGGGAAGAGCAGGATCTCGGCGCCCATCAGCATCAGGCTGCGCGCCGTTTCTGGATACCATTGGTCCCAGCACACGCCCGCGCCGATCGTCCCGTAGGGCGATTTCCACACCTTGAAGCCGGTATTGCCGGGCCGGAAGTAGAATTTCTCGGAATAGCCCGGCCCGTCGGGAATGTGACTCTTGCGATAGACGCCCATCAGCTTGCCGTCGGGACCGATCATGGCGAGGCTGTTGTAATGATGGTGCCCGTCCGCCTCGAAGAAGCTGGTCGGGATATAGATTTCGAGCTCGGCGGCGAGCTTCTGCATGGCGAGCACGGCAGGGTGGCTGTCGACCGGCCGCGCCGTGGCGAACAGGGCCTCATCCTGGGTCTTGCAGAAATAGGGGCCTTCGAACAGCTCGGGCGGCAGCACCACCTTCGCTCCCTTGGCGGCGGCTTCGCGGACCAGCCCGGAGACGCTGCGGATGTTGTCGTCCAGGCCGCCGGTGAAGGCGAGCTGGAGCGCGGCGACGGTGAGGCTGGTCATGCGGGCACCTGCTGGCTGATGCAGTGGAAGCTGCCGCCTCCGGTGAGGATATGGTCGGCGCGAAGGCCGATTGCGCGGCGGCCGGGGAACAGCGCGCCGGCGGCCTCAACCGCGGCGGCATCGTTGGCGGCGCCGTAGAGCGGCACGACCACGGCGGCATTGCCGACGTAGAAGTTCATGTACGAGGCGGGGACGATCTCGCCGTCGCGCAAGACGCGGCCGGGGGACGGGAAGGGGACCAGGTCCAGGCCGAAAGCCTCGGCTCGCGCGCGGGCGTCCGCATAGATCGCCGCATTGGGATCGTCGCTGCCCGCTGGGACCGGGATGGCGAGGCGGCCTTCGCCGACGAAGCGGGCGAGATTGTCGACATGGCCGTCGGTATGGTCGTTGAGCAGCCCCTCGCCCAGCCACAGGATGCGGTCGAGGCCCAGACCCTCGCCTAGCCGCCGTTCCACGTCCGCGCGTGTCAGCCCCGGGTTGCGGTTGGGGTTGAGCAGGCATTGCTCGGTGGTGACGCCGAGGCCGGTGCCGTCGACGTCGAGCGCCCCGCCTTCGAAAACCCAGTCGCGATGCTCGGCGGCGAAGCCGGCGCCCTCGGCGAGCCGCAGGCCGATCGTGTCGTCGCCCTCCAACCGGTACTTCCCACCCCAGCCGTTGAACCTGAAGCTACGCGCCTCGCGGCCGCCGAGGACGATCGGCCCGGTATCGCGCAGCCAGATGTCGCCGAACGCCTCGCGCACGATGGTCGCGAACGGCACCAGCCCCGCGGCGGCCTCGGCCGCCGCTTCGTCCGCGCAGACGAGCCGCACGGCCTCGCCCGCGCCGTCCGCCCACACGGCCCGCGCAAAGGCGGCGACTTCCTCCCGCGCCGGCCGGAGGTCCTCCTCCCACAGATCGGCATGGCTGGGGAAGCCGATCCACACCCAGTCGTGCGCCGCCCATTCCGGGGGCTGACGCGCGGTCATTGCGCCACGCTCGCCTCCGCTCGCGAGCGGTCGCGGATGGCGCGGAATTCGTCCCCCGGCCTCCAGTTCGGCCAGTCGGCCGTGGTCGCGAGCTCTCGGCCGACGCGGTAGAAGACGCGCAGCTCCTGGAGGGCGCCGGACCAGTCCCAGCGCGGATCATATTCGTCGCTCGGCTGATGGTAGCGGTTCTTGGTGTAATCGTCCGCCGCGGCGCGGCCGGCGGCGCGGCCGCCCTTCACCAGGTCCTGCCCGAGCGAGGCGTCGAGCATCGGCACGCCGAGCTTGGCGAAGCTGAAATGGTCCGAGCGGTAATAATAGCCCTTTTCCGGATCGGAATCGGGCGAGAGGTAGAGCCGTTCCGCCTTCATCGCGCGGGCGAGGTAGGCCGAAAGGTCGGACTTGTCGCCGCCGATGCTGACCATGTCGCGGGCCGCGCCGGCGACCGCCAACCCGTCCATGTTGATGCCGCCGGCGGTGCGGGCGAGCGGGTAGATCGGATGGGTCGCATAATATTCGGAGCCGAGCAGGCCCGATTCCTCGCCGGTCACCGCGATGAAGACGATCGAGCGGTCCGGGTTGCCGGCCTTGGCGTGCGCTTCGGCGAGCGCGATCAGGCCGGCCGTGCCCGAGGCGTTGTCGACCGCCCCGTTGCAGATGTCGTCGCCGCTGGGATCGGCGTCGCAGCGGCCGAGATGGTCCCAATGGGCGGTGTAGAGGACATATTCGTTCGGGCGCTTGGCGCCTGGCAGGATGCCGACGACGTTGCGCGAATTCTGGCGGCGGATGCGGACGTCGAGGCCGAGGCTCGCCTTGGCGGCGAGCGGGACGGCGTGGAAGCCCGGTTTGCCGGCGGCCTCGGTGAGGGCGGCGAGGTCCTGGCCGGACGCGGCGAACAGCCGGCGCGCGGCGTCCTGGGTGAGCCAGCCGATCGCCTGGCTCTGGTCGGCATGGCCGCCGGCATCGTCGAGCTCATATTGGGCGCCGGTCCAGGAGGATTGAACCACGTTCCAGCCGTAGGCGGCGGGCTCGGTCTGGTGGACGATGAAGGCGGCGGCGGCACCCTGGCGAGCGGCCTCCTCGAACTTGTAGGTCCAGCGGCCGTAATAGGTCATCGCCCGGCCGTTGAACGGGCCGGAAAGGCCGGTCGACCGCCAGTCGGGATCGTTGACCAGGATGATCACGGTCTTGCCGTGGACGTCGAGCCCCGCATAATCGTTCCACCCCTTCTCGGGCGCGTTGATGCCGTAGCCGACGAACACCACGTCGCTGTTCGACACCCCGGCCTTTGGCTGGACCCGATAGGTGTTGGCGACGAAATCGGTGCGGTAGGCGAAAGCGAGCGGCGCGCCGCCCGGCACGGCGAAGCTGAGCGCGGTGGGCGTCGGCGTCGATTCCACCATCGGCACGTCCTGGTACCAGCTTCCGCGATTGCCGGGCTGGAGGCCCGCCTGGCGGAAGCGCTCGGCGATGTAGGCGACGGCCTTGTCCTCGCCCGGCGTGGTCGGCGCCCGTCCCTCGAAAGCGTCGGAGGACAGGATCTGGGTGGCCGTGGTCAGGGTCGCGACGGAGATGGCGGGCGCCGCCGCGGGCGCGCGCGAGGCGGGATTGGTTCCGCCGGTCGAGACGCAGGCGGCGAGCAGGACCCCGGCCGCCGCCGGAGCAAGAAGGGTGCGGAACGGCAAGCGGACGTCTCCCGGTTCGAGGGCCCCACGCGCCCGCCTCATGGCAGCAAGAAAATCCCCGTGCAAGCTTGCGGCGGCGGCGTAATTTTGGCATCCTCGCGCGCCTTGGTCCGTGGGAACCAAGCCATTGAGGGGATTACATGATTCATCGGTTTCTGGTCGCCGCGTCGGCGATCGCGCTGCTCGGCGCCGCGACTCCGCCGGCCCCACCCGTCGCCGCCTCCGATCCGGCAATCCTGTTCGGCGCGCGCGAGGGCGTGCGCCAGATCAGCCTGTCGCCGAGCGGCGAGCGCGTGGCGTTCATCGCGCCGGGAAAGGGACAGAGCAACGCATTGTTCATCGCGGAGGCCGCCGGCGGCAGGGCTCCGACGCGGGTCTTCACCGCCGACGGCAAGCCGGCGCGCCTCACCGAATGCCATTGGCTGACCGAGAAGAGGCTGGTGTGCACGCTCTACATGCTGCTCACCAACCTCCAGGCCGACCAGATCTGGCCGGGAATGCGGATCATCGCCCTTGATACCGACGGCGGCAACCCGAGGATGGTGAGCGTGCAAGGAACGCCGGACGACCTCGGCGTCACCTTGACCGGTGGCGACATCGTCGACTGGCTGCCCGGCGAGGACGGCGCGTTGCTCGTATCGCGCTATTACATGCCGCAGTCGAAGCTCAACACGCGCTTCGTCGAGACGCGCCAGGGTCTCGGCGTCGATCGCGTCGACACCACCGACCTGCAGACCCGCACCGTCGAGCTGCCGAAAATGCACGGCATGAGCTATTTGTCCGACGGCCACGGCAATGTACGGATCATGGGAGTGGTCGAGCAGGCCGCGGGCGTGGATAGCGGACGCATCAGCTGGTATTACCGGCCAAAAGGCGGCCATGAG
>JBJMTY010000026.1:0-13480 GCA_045811445.1 Allosphingosinicella sp.
AACTATTAACCAACAATACGCTAAAAACAACTCAGCGAAGAGGATCAGCACCGCGCTCGCCGCCGCCGAGGCGATGAAGGCGGCGACCATCGCGTCGAGCACGATGCAGACGTGCGGCCGCTCCGAATTCGCGAGCTGCTGGGCGAGGCCGCGCTTCAGCCCCAGAGTGGCGATCTGCGCGGCGAGCTCGATGACGATCACCGCATAGGCGAAGGCGCCGAGCGCCTGCGCGCCATAATAGCGGCCGGCGATGAACAGGAAGGGCAGCCGCGCGGCCAGCCGGATCAGGAACCCGAAGAAATTGGTGCGGCCGCCTTTGGCAAGCGCGGCAATGTCGTCACCCTGGGGAGGCGCGGCTTCGCTCAATGCGCGGCGCCCCAGTTCGGCCCGGTGCCGATGTCGACGCCGAGCGGGACGCTGAGCGTCACCGCCGGCTCGGCCGCTTTTGCCATGACTCGCCGGATGACCGCGCTCGCGGCCTCGGCTTCGGCTTCGGGCACTTCGAAGACCAGCTCGTCATGGACCTGCATCAGCATGCGGACGCGGCCCAGCCCCTCGCGCTCCAGCGCGGGCCCCATCCGCACCATGGCGCGCTTGATGATGTCGGCGCTGGTGCCCTGGATCGGCGCGTTGACCGCCGCGCGCTCGGCGCCCTGGCGCTCGTGCTGGGTCTTGCTGCGGATCATCGGGAAGTGGGTCTTGCGACCGAACAGGGTGGTGGTGAAGCCGGTTTCGCGCACCCCCTCCAGTGTCGAATGGATATAGTCGCGGATGCCGGGGAAGCGCTCGAAATAGCGGTCGATCATCGCCTGCGCCTCGTCGGCGGTGATCGAGAGGCGGCCGGCGAGGCCCCAGCGCGAGATGCCGTAGAGGATGGCGAAGTTGATCGTCTTGGCGCTGGCGCGCGTGTCCCGGTTGACCTCGCCGAACAGCTCCTGCGCGGTCATCGCGTGGATGTCGTGGCCTTGGGCGAAGGCGGCCTTGAGCTGCGGCACGTCGGCCATGTGGGCGGCGAGGCGCAGCTCGATCTGGCTGTAGTCGGCGGCGAGCATGACATAGCCGGGCTCGGCGACGAAGGCGTCGCGGATTCGGCGTCCGATCTCGGTCCGGATCGGGATGTTCTGCAAATTGGGATCGGTCGAGGAGAGGCGGCCGGTCTGGGCGCCGGACAGGGAATAGCTGGTGTGGACCCGCCCCGTCTCCTTGTTGATCTGCTGCTGGAGCGCATCCGTGTAGGTCGACTTGAGCTTGGAGAGCTGGCGCCACTCCAGCACCAGGCTCGCGATCGGAACGCCGTCGCGCGACAGGCGCTCGAGCTCGGTGACGTCGGTGGACCAGGTGCCGGACTTGCCCTTGCGGCCGCCCTTGAGGCCCATCTGGCCGAACAGCACTTCGCCCAGCTGCTGCGGGCTGCCGATGGTGAACTGGCATCCGGCCTCGCCGCAAATCCGCTCCTCGAGCGCCACGATCTGCGCCCGGAATTCCTGGCTGAGCTTGTTCAGCTCCTCCCGGTCGACCCTGACGCCCTCCCGCTCCATCCGCGCGACGACGGGCACCAGCGGCCGGTCGACCGTCTCGTAGACCCGGGCCACCCGCTCGTGCGGCAGCCGCGCCTTGAAGCGGGTCCACAGCCGCAAGGTGACGTCGGCATCCTCGGCGGCATATTCGGTGGCGCGGTCGAGCGGCACCTGGTTGAACTTGATCTGCTTCTGCCCCGAGCCGCAGACATCCTTGTAGGCGATGCACGGGTGGTCGAGATGCTTCTTCGCCAGATCGTCCATCGCATGGCTGTTGAGCCCGCCGGCGTCGAGGTCGAAGCTCATCACCAGGCTGTCGTCGAGCGGGGCGACGTCGATCCCGCGCCGGTCGAAGACGATCCAGTCGAACTTGAAATTGTGGCCGACCTTGAGCACCGCCGGGTCTTCGAGCAACGGCTTCAGCCGCGCCAGCGCCTCGGCGGCGGGGATCTGCTCGGGCCGCTCCGACAGGAGATCGTGCCCGCCATGCTCGAGCGGGACGTAGCAAGCCTTGTTGCATTCGGTGGCGAGGCTGATGCCGACCAGCTTGGCGGTGACGCAGTCGAACCCGTCGGTCTCGGTGTCGACCGCGACGAGGCCGTTCGCCCGCGCCTCGGAGATCCAGAGGTCGAGCGCGTCGAGGCTGGTCACCGTTTCGTAGAGCGAGCGGTCGATCTTCGGCTCGGGCCGCACCTCGCGCTGGACGGGCATGGCCGAGTCCGTCGGCGCCTTGGCTTGCGAGCCGCCGTCCAGCCGGTTGAGCAAAGAGCGGAAGCCATGCTCTTCGAGGAACTCGCGCAGCGGCGCGTCGGGAATCCCCTTCATCTCGAGCGCTTCGAGCGGCTCGGGCAGCGGCGCGTCGCACACCAGAGTGACGAGCTCGCGCGACAGCCGCGCAGATTCGGCATGCTCGATCAGATTCTGCTTGAGCTTGGGCTTCTTGATCTCCTCGGCATGGGCAAGGACGCTCTCGAGGTCGCCATAATCCTGGATGAGCTGCGCGGCGGTCTTGGGGCCGACGCCGGGGACGCCGGGGATGTTGTCGACGCTGTCGCCCATCAGCGCCAGCACGTCGCCCAGTTTCTCCGGCGGGACGCCGAACTTCTCGATGACATAGTCGCGGCCGAGCCGGCGGTCGTTCATCGTGTCGTAGAGGTCGAGGCGGCCCTCCTCGACGAGCTGCATGAGGTCCTTGTCGGACGAGACGATGGTGACCTTCCAGCCCTCGCCGAGCGCCGCCTTCGAATAGCAGGCGATGATGTCGTCGGCCTCGAGCCCTTCTTCCTCGATGCACGGCAGCGAGAAGGCGCGGGTGGCGTCGCGGATCAGCGGGAATTGCGGCACGAGGTCCGGCGGCGGCGGGGGGCGCTGGGCCTTGTACTGGTCGTACATCTCGTTGCGGAAGGTGTGCGAGCCGGCGTCGAAGATCACGGCCAGGTGCGTCGGCCCTTCCTCCTTGTGGAGGCTCTCGGCCAGCTTCCACAACATGGTCGTGTAGCCGTAGACCGCGCCGACGTTGAGGCCGTGGCGGTTTGTGAGCGGCGGCAGGCGATGATAGGCGCGGAAGATGTAGCTCGAGCCGTCGACCAGGTAGAGGTGCGGGGAGGGCATGGATTGAGGACTTAGCCAATCCGGAGGCTTAAACAACCTCCTTGGCCGAACCGAGTAGAGGCAGGAGACGCGAGTGCAGCCGATCGATTTCCCGCTGCTCGGCCTCATCCTGTTCGTCGCCTGCCTGGTGGCGATGATCACCCGGCGGCTGAAGCTTCCCTATAGCGCCGGGCTGGTCGCGGCGGGCCTGCTGCTCGCCTTGCTGCCGTTCGGCTTCAGGCCGGCGCTGACCCCGGCGATGGTGTTCACCTTGTTCCTGCCGCCGCTGATCTTCGAAGCGGCGATCCAGATTCCCTGGCAGCCGCTGCGGCGCGAGCTGCCTCTGCTCGCCGTGCTGGTGACGCTCGGCGTGCTGCTCGCCGCCTTGGTGGTCGCGGCGGGCATGCACTGGCTGATCGGCTGGTCGTGGCTCGGCGCCGCCTTCTTCGGCATCCTCGTCGCCGCGACCGATCCGGTCTCGGTCATCGCCTTGTTCCGCGAGGTGCGGGTCGAGCCGCGCCTCAACCTCCTGGTCGAGGCGGAGAGCCTGCTCAACGACGGCGTCGCGGCGGTCGGCTTCGCGGTGCTGCTGGCGATCGCCGGCGGCGCGCCGGCGACCCAGCCTTTCATCGGCTGGAAGCTGCTGGCGACGGCGGTCGGCGGCATCGGGGCGGGGGCGGCGGTGTCGCTGCCCTTGCTCGCCGTCGCCGGCCGCACCGAGGACCGGCTGGTCGAGATCACCTTGACCACGCTCGCCGCCTTCGGCGCCTTCCTGCTTGCCGAACATGTCCACGCTTCGGGGGTGCTGGCCGGGCTCACCGCCGGTCTGATCGTCGGCAATGTCGGCTGGATGGGCTCAATCTCCGATTCGAGCCGGCCCAACGTGCTCTATTTCTGGGATTATGCCGCGTTCCTCGCCAATTCCTTCATCTTCATCCTGATCGGCGGCGCGATGGCGGGGACGCCCTTCCTGCCGGTGGTCGCGGCGGCGGGCGTCGCCATTCTCCTCGCCATGGCCGGGCGGGCCGCGACCATCTACCCGGTGGCCGCCCTGTTCCGCCGCTCGCGCCTCGCTTTGCCGCCGGCCTACCAGCATCTCCTGTGGTGGGGCGGCCTGCGCGGCGCGCTGGCGCTGGCGCTGGCGCTGGCGCTGCCCGCCACCGTCGCCGAGCGCGAGGAGATCGTCGCCGTCGCCTTCGCGGTGGTCGCTTTCTCGGTATTCGTTCAGGGGCTCAGCATGGGCTGGCTGGTCGAACGCCTCGGCGTCGTCGAGCGCAACAAGGAATGAAGCGCCTCCTTTTCCTCTTGCTGGTCCTTCTCGCGGCTCCCTCCGCCGCGGCGCCGACGCGCTTCTCCGTGGAAATAGTCGGCACCGGCCGGGACGTGATCCTCATCCCGGGCCTCACCGCCTCGAAGGAGGTGTGGCGCGGCACGATCGCGGCCGTGCCGGGCTATCGCTACCATCTCGTCCAAGTCGCGGGCTTCGCCGGGACGCGCGCCCGCGGCAATGCGCGCGGCGAGGTGGTCGCGCCGCTCGCCGAGGAGATCGCCGATTATATCGTGGCGCAGAAGCTCAGGAATCCGGCCATCGTCGGTCATTCGATGGGCGGCACGGTGGCGACGATCGTGGCGGCGCGGCACCCAGCGCTGGTCGGGCGGGTGATGATCATCGACATCCTTCCGCAGCCCGCCGGCCTGCTCGGCGCGAGGGCCGCCGACCTGAAGGGCATCTCGGGGCTGCTCCGCGCGCTCGGCACGACCGAGGAGGGCCGCAGCCTCATCGATTCCGCCATCCGCCTGTTCGGCGACGACCAGGCACGGAACACGAAGAGCGACCCCGACGTCGTCGCGCGGGTCACGCAGGAGCTGGCCGTCACCGACCTGACGCCGGAGCTTCGGCGCATCCGGGCGCCGCTCACGGTGCTCTACGCCGTCGCCGACCCCGCTTTCGCCGTCTCCACCGACCGCACCTATGCCGATGCCTATGCTGGCGCTCCAGGCGCGCGACTGGTTCGCATCGACCGCAGCGGCCACATGATCATGCGCGATAGGCCGGGGAAGTTCGCCGAGGCGCTTCGGCGGTTCCTTCGACCGTGACGGATTGAGGTCGATCCGCTTCGGACGAGTCTCCGCCGAGACCCCGGCGGCGCGAGGTGTAAGATCACTTCTTCTCGAAGCAGGAGAGGTGACCGTGGCAATTCCTCGCTCCCAACTCAAACCTCTGTCGGCCGCACCCGGCGCGGACCAGTTCAACCCGATCGGAACATGGACCAACGAACTCGGGTCGACGATGGTGATCACGAGCTTTGACGGGACTGGTTTTGCCGGAACCTATTCGAGCGCCGTCAGTGGCTCTTCCCAGCCCGTGGAGGGCGTGCTCACCGGAACGATCTCGCAGGGAGGCATTGCCTTCACCGTCAATTGGGGCGGAGGTTCCGTCACCGCCTGGTCCGGACTTCTCATGGTCTTCAACACGGATCAGTTCATAATCTATGCGCTCTGGCACCTTGCGGAGACCCCCGTCCAGCAGGCGAACTGGTGGGAATCGATCCTGGCCGGGGTCGACCTGTTCGAGCTTCAGGAGCAGTAAGGGCCGCGCTAGGGCTCCAGCACCGTATCCACCGCCTCGGGCAGCGTTTCCGGATGATCGAGCGTGTAATGGAGACCGCGGCTTTCCCTGCGCGCCAGCGCCGAGCGGACGATGAGCTCGGCGACGACCACCAGGTTCCGGAGTTCGACCAGGTCGGGCGTGACGCGGAAATGGCCGTAATAATCCTCGGTCTCGCGGGCGAGGAGCTGGACCCGGTGCAGCGCCCGCTCGAGCCGCTTGGTGGTGCGGACGATGCCGACATAATCCCACATGAAGCGGCGTATCTCGCGCCAATTGTGGTGGACGACGACTTCCTCGTCGGAATCGGTGACCCGGCTCTCGTCCCACGGCCGGATCGGCGGCGGCGCCGGCATTTGGGGCCAGGCGCGGTTGATCGCCTCGGCCGCCGCGACGCCGAAGACGAGGCACTCGAGCACCGAGTTGGACGCGAGGCGGTTGGCGCCGTGGAGGCCGGACATGGTCACCTCCCCCGCCGCGTAGAGCCCTTCGAGGTCGGTGCGGCCCTCGAGGTCCACCATCACGCCGCCGCAGGTGTAATGCGCCGCGGGCACGACCGGGATCGGCTGACGGGTGATGTCGATGCCGATGTCGGGCTCGGCGAGGCGGGCGGCGATGGTGGGGAAGTGGGCGCGCACGAAGTCCGGGTTGCGGTGGCTGATGTCGAGGTGAACGAAATCGAGGCCGAGCCGCTTCAGCTCATGGTCGATGGCGCGGGCGACGATGTCGCGCGGCGCCAGCTCGCCGCGCCGATCGAAGCGGGGCATGAAGCGGCGGCCGCCCCCCTTCACCCCACCCGGCAGCTTGAGCCGCGCGCCTTCGCCGCGCATCGCCTCGGTGATCAGGAAGTTTCGCACCCGGGAATTGTAGAGGCAGGTCGGGTGGAACTGGTTCATCTCCATGTTGGCGACGCGGCAGCCCGCCCGCCAGGCCATGGCGATGCCGTCGCCGGTCGAGCCCTTGGGGTTGGTCGAATAGAGCCAGGCGCGGCTCGCCCCGCCGGTGGCGAGGATGACGGCGCGGGCGGTGAAGGTCTCGACCCGGCCGGTCTCGGCGTTGAGCGCATAGACGCCCCACACCCGGCGCGGATCGCCGGCACCGGCGCCGGTACCGGCCGCGTGGCGCCCGGTGGCGAGGTCGATCGCCACCCGGTGGGGAATGAGGTGGATGTTGGGATGCTTCCCGGCCGCCTGCTCCAGCCCCTGCTGCACGGCGCGGCCGGTGGCGTCGGCGACGTGGACGATGCGGCGGTGGCTGTGGCCACCCTCGCGGGTCAGGTGCCAGCCTTCCTCGCCACCGGCCCGGTCGAAGGCGACGCCGAGCGCGGCCAGCCGCTCGATCGCCGCCGGGGCGGCGCCGACGACGAACTCGACCGTCTCGCGCCGGTTGAGCCCGGCGCCGGCAAGGATCGTGTCCTCGACATGGCTCTCGAACGTGTCGCCCGGCTCCAGCACCGCGGCGATGCCGCCCTGCGCCCAGGCGGTCGAGCCGGCGGAGAGGTCGCCCTTGGCGAGCACCGCCACCTCGAGCGCCGGATCGAGCGCCAGAGCCGCAGACAGCCCCGCCGCGCCCGAGCCGAGGATGACCACGTCGTAGCCGCGCGGCTCAGCCATTCGCGTCCGACGCGCGGGTGAGGTTGAGGAACACGTCCTCGAGGTCGGCTTCCCGGGTCGAGACGTCGACGATGCCGAGCCCTTCGCGCTGCAGCGCCGCCAGCACCTCGCCGGCGTTCACTTGGTCCTTGCGATAGGTGATGGCGAGGGTGCGCTCGCCCTTCAATTCGATCTTCTCGAAGCAGATCGCGTCGGGCGCGCGGTCCATGTCGCGGTCGACCGTCACCTCGACGGCCTTCTCCTGCGCCATGCCGACCAGCGCCCGCGTCTCCTCGTTCGCGATCAGGCGGCCGTGGTTGATGATGGCAATGCGGTCGCAGAGATTTTCCGCTTCCTCCAGATAATGGGTGGTGAGGACGATGGTGACGCCCTGCTCGTTCAATTGCCGGACATAGGCCCAGAGCTGCTGGCGCAGCTCGATGTCGACGCCCGCGGTCGGCTCGTCGAGGACCAGGATGGGCGGCGAATGGACCATCGCCTTGGCGACCAGCAGACGCCGCTTCATGCCGCCCGAAAGGGTGCGCGAATAAGCGTTGGCCTTGTCCTCGAGGTGCATGGCGCGCAGCAGCTCGGCGGTCTGCCGCCGCTCCCTGGGCACGCCGTAGAGGCCGGCCTGGATCTCGAGCGTCTCGGCCGGCGTGAAGAAGGGGTCGAAGACGATCTCCTGCGGCACGATGCCGATCGAGACCTTGGCGTTCCTGGGATGCTCGTCGATGTCGAAGCCCCAGATGCGCGCCGAGCCGCCGGACTTGTTGACCAGCCCGGCGAGGATGTTGATCATCGTCGACTTGCCGGCGCCATTGGGGCCCAAGAGGCCGAATATCTGCCCGCGCGGCACGTCGAGGCTGACCCCGTCGAGCGCGCGCTTGCCGCCGGCATAGGTCTTCTGGAGGTCGGCGATTGCGATGGCGGGCTCGGTCATGAGGCGCGTGTAGCGATTGGCGCGCGCCGCGCCTAGGAGCCGCGCGAGGGGAGCGGCGTTGTCGAAGGATGCCCAGCCCTTTCCTTCCCCTTCCCAAGGCGCGCCTCGCCGATACTTTGCGCGTCGCCCTGCTCGCGGCGGGGCCGCTGTTCGCCAAGGGGCTGCTGCTGAGGCGTCCCGCGATGCTGCATGGGCTCGCGCGCTCCGGGGCTGAGGCAAGAGGCGTCGCCCTCCTCGCCCGGCTGAGGCGGCGCTACGGCGACGGCCCGCTCAGGCTGCGCTTTCCCTTCCGCGAAATCGCCCTGATCCTTGCCCCGGACGATCTGCGCCGGGTTCTCGCCGGCACGCCCGCGCCCTTCGCGCCCGACAGTCCGGAGAAGCGCGCCGCTCTGGCCCATTTCCAGCCAAAGGGCGTGCTGATCTCTTCCGGCGGCGAACGGGCGCGGCGCCGCGCCTTCAACGAGGCGGTGCTGGAGACCGGCCGCCGCGACCACAAACTCGCTCCGGCGCTGCAGGCGCTGGTCGCGCGCGAGACGGCGCCGCTGATCGAGGCGGGCGCGTTCGGCTGGCCAACGTTCCGCCGCGCCTGGTACCGGATGGTCCGGCAGGCCCTGTTCGGGGCGCCGGCGCGCGAGGCCGAGGCGCTGACCGCCACGCTCGACCGCCTGCGCGCCGACGCGAACTGGGCCTTCCTGAAGCCGGTGGCGAAGCGGGTGCGCGACCGCTTCCTCGCTGACATCCGGGCGCGCATGGCCGCGGCGCCGGCCGACAGCCTCGGCGGCCTCGCCATGGCGCGCGCCGTCCCGGGCGATGCGCCCGAGCACCAGGCGGCGCATTGGCTGTTCGCCTTCGACGCCGCCGGCATCGCGGGGTTCCGCGCCCTCGTCATGCTCGCTCTGCATCCCGATGCCGCCGCGCGGGCCCGGGGCGACGACGACTTCCGGCGCGTCTGCCTGCTCGAGACCCTGCGCCTGTGGCCGACCACGCCGGCGATCCTGCGGCGGACGACAGAGGCCACGGACTGGAACGGCCGCCGCCTCGCGGCCGACGCCGGCCTGCTCATCCACCTTCCCTATTTTCACCGCGACGACAGCCGCATTCCCTACGCGCATCGCTTCGTGCCGGAGGTCTGGCTCGACGGGCGGGCCGAGGCCTGGCCGTTCGTCCCGTTCAGCGCCGGTGAGGCCGGCTGCCCGGCGCGCGAATTGGTCCTGCATGTCGCCGGCCGGTGGCTCGGAGCCTGCCTCGAATCGCGGGCGCCGGCCTGCGACGTCCGGCTCGATCCGCACCGCCTGCCGGCGACGCTCGACCACACACCGCTTCGTCTCGCGCTCCGCCCGCTCGCCCGCGCGGCGGCGGAACCGGCTTCGGCACGGCCGGTTGACGCGGACGCATGAGAATGGAGGCAATGATGGGTGACAAGCTGGCCGTCGTGACGGGCGCCTCGAGCGGGATCGGCCTCGAGCTGGCGAAGCTCGCCGCCAGGGACGGCTACGATCTCGTGGTGGCGGCCGATACGCCGCTGGTCGACGCCTCGCGCGAGCTGCGGGGGCTGGGCGTCGAGGTGACCAATGTCGAGACCGACCTTTCGACCTTCGAGGGCGTCGAGCGCCTGCTCCAGGCCGCCGCCGGCCGCCGCGTCGACGCGCTGTTCGCCAATGCCGGCCACGGCCTCGGCCGCGCCTTCCTCGAGCAGGATCCGGCGGAATGGCGTCACGTCGTCGACACCAACATTACCGGCACGGTCTATCTGGTCCAGAAGGTGGCGCGCGACATGGTGGCGCGGGGCGAGGGCCGCATCCTCGTCACCGGCTCGATCGCAGGGCACATCGCCGGGGCCTTCCAGGCGGTCTATAACGGCAGCAAGGCGTTCATCGACAGCTTCGCGGATGCCCTCCACAACGAGCTGAAGGATAGCGGCGTCACCGTCACCTGCCTCAAGCCCGGCGCCACCGAGACCGAGTTCTTCGAGCGCGCCGACATGATGGACACCAAGGTCGGCACGATGAAGAAGGACGATCCCGCCGACGTCGCGAAGACCGGCTACGACGCGATGATGTCGGGCGAGCGCAGCGTCATCCACGGCCTCTCCAACAAGCTCCAGGTCGCCACCGCCTCAATGCTCGGCGGCGGCGCCTCGGCGGCGATGCACAGGAAGCAGGCGGAGCCGGGGACGGCGGAAGAGGAGAAGAGCGAGGGCTAGGATTGAGCCGGCCTGCTTGCTACAGCCGCGCGCCATGCAGACGGATCGCTTCACGCCCGAGATCGCCTACGTCACGACGCCGCGGGTGGCGTGCGACGGGGCGAGCGAGACGCACCCCGCGCTCGGCCATCCCCGCGTCTACCTGCAGATCGACGAGAAGGGCTTTGTCGACTGCGGCTATTGCGACAAGCGCTTCGTCCTGAAGGGCGCCGCCGCCGACCAGGCCTGAACACACGGCTCCCGCGGCCGGCGAGAGTCGCGCTCTAACCATTTGCGTCGGCGGGCGATCTCGTCCACTCCTGCGCTTCATCGGGGGAGCGCGCATGACCTGGAGCTTTCGTCACGCGGCGCTCGCCGCCGCCTTCTGCATGAGCTGCGCCGCCGCCCCGCCGGCGGCGCCTCCGGCTCCGGTGGAGCTCGCCGCCGGGGGGCTCAGGACCCTCCCGGCCAAGCCCGGCGCCGCCCATCTGCTCGCGTTCGGCACGCCCAAATCGGCGACGATCGCGGCGCTGACCCGGGCGCTCGGCCGCCCGCCGGGCAAAAGCGGCGCGAACGCGGAATGCGGCGGTGGGCCGCAGACCTTCGTGACTTGGGAGGGCGCGCTGACCTTGTGGTTTTCGGAGGAGGAAGGCTTCGTCGGCTGGGAGAGCCGGGGCAAGCTGGCGACCGCGCAAGGGATCGCGATCGGCGCGCCGCGCGCGGCGCTGCGCGCCCTCAAGGGCGTGGAGGTGGCGCAGACCAGCCTCGGCACCGAATTCACCGCCGGGGAGCTTGACGGCCTGCTTTCGTCGAAGGCCCGCGACGCGAAGGTCCGGGCTCTGTGGTCCGGCTCAACCTGCGTGTTCCGCTGAGATGACGGGCCCACTCCGCCTGGCGGCGTCGCTCCTCCTCATCGGCTGCGCCTGCGCTTCGGCCGCCGCGTCGCGACCCAAGACATCCGGGCAGATGCAGCGCGAGGCGCTGGCCGCCGCGCCGGTCAGCGCGCCCGTCCGCCCTGGCGCCGGCGTCAGTGCCAAGCGTTGCGGGTGGCTCTCCAATCCGACGCCGGGCAATTGGGAATTGTTCGACGGCCATGGTGAATGGGTGCTGGGCGAGCAGGGCGGCTATCAGGCGCCGGGCCTCGACGAGATGCCGGACATGAGCACGGCCGGCTGGCAGGCGCGCAACCGCGCCTACGGCTATGGCTGCGCCTGCATGACGCTCACCGTCGATCCGGCGACCCGGCAGGTGCTGCGCATCGCGCATGCGCGGCCCAAGCCGCTCAAGCAATGCCGCGCCGACCGCGCTCTTCCCCGCCCCTGACCCGGAGACTGGCCATGAATTTGCTGAACTGGATCAAGGGCATCAAGCCGGCGCCCGCCGGCGTGAAGCGGCGCAGCGCCAAGGCGCTGCGGACCGCCCTGCTCGGGGTCAATCGCAAGACCGCGCCCTTCCACGTCCGCGACGGCAAGCCGGAAGGCGTCGATCTCGTCGCCGAATGGAAGATCGTCGACGCCAAATGGTACGAGATTTTCGCCGAGGCGGGCATCAAGCGCGTCTTCAAGATATTGATGAAGGTGGACGAGGAAGCGGGCGAGGTCCGCGCGGTCGACCAGGAATGGCAGGTGGAGTGGCGCAAGGGCATTCCGACCTTGTCGATGAGCGGCTCGGCGTTTCGAGGGCGGAAGTGGGAGAAGAGCTACGAATCCGTCTATGCCTTCCGCGAGGACGGCTCGTTCGGCAACATCTACAGCTACAAGTTCGATACCCACGAGATCAAAGCGCCGCTGATCGAGGCGGCGCACGGCGCCGGCTGGGGCTGGCACGGCGTGGCCTTCGCGAAGCTCTGAGCGCGCGTCACCAGGTCCCGCCGGCAGCGCCCTCGCCGCGCAGCTCGGCCAGCCGCCGCAACGTGGCCGCCGAGACGCCTTCCGGCAGCGCGTCCAGCGGGAAGAAAGCCGCTTCCTCGACCTCCAGGCTATCGGCATGGGGTTTCCCGTCGGCCAAGGCGCGGAACAGGTGGATGCTGTCCTTCTTGCCCTCGTGCCGGGAGCCATAGGCGGCGACGAAGCGCAGGTCGGCGACCTCCAGGCCGGTTTCCTCCCGCACTTCCCGCGCCGCGGCCGCCTCCGGCGATTCACGCCGCCCGATGCCGCCGCCGGGCAAAACGAAGGCGCTGGTGTCGCCATAGCTGTTGCGCATCAGCAGCAGGTGGCCGGCGGCGTTGAACCCCATCACCTTGACGCCGCGGGTGCGGAGGCGGAGTCCGGCGATGATGAGCCGGCGCAGCCGGTAGCCGATCTGCAGAAGGATGTTCATCGGCGGCGAACCTACGCGCGAGGTCCCGGCGGCCGAGCCTCGGGCGGAGCCCGTAGGGGGGCGGACTGCGCCGACGGCGACAGGTCGATGGTTCGCGAGTCGCGATCGAGACGGGCCAGCGCGACGATCAGAACCGCCGTCGCGACGACGGCGATACCTATCACAGAAATGATGAACCAGTTTTTCCCCTTCCCAGCGAGAACAACTGTGTTGCCCTTGTTGCTGTCATAGTAGGCCCAATAGCAGACGCAGACGATCAGCAAATAAACTATCACAGCAACAACTAATATTGTGGAGTGTCCGAGCACCTTATAAATCAGATACAGCGTCAGAGCATGATTAAGGGCAAAGACGAAAGGTATTGTAAAGAGTAGCAAGCTCGTCGACCAATCGAATGGCTGATGCACCCATTCGAAATAGCTGTTAGTTTGGTATGTCTGCTCAACACGGAGTTTTGACGGAAGGTCTTGGTGGCTGCAAAGCTGGCGGGCGAGATGTTCCGCACCATAGCGCACTTTGGAAAATACGCCGGCAATCAACCCAAATCTCACAAAAAAGTAGGTGTTCACCACCGGCAGTATCACATAGAGAATGTTCGATAGGTGCTCATCGCCCAGTAGCTTTCGGGCGATGGCGGTGCCCAGACCGGCAACCAGCGCGAGGCTGATCGCGATACTGGTGACTTGGCCCATCCAATTCTTCTCGAGGTCGGCCTGGGAAGCTTCGAGC
>JBJMTY010000027.1:0-2965 GCA_045811445.1 Allosphingosinicella sp.
AATCCTGCAGCTTGGCGATCGTCGCCGGATCGGCCGAGCCCGACGCCAAACCGGGCAGGAAGCGCGAGCGCGACGAGGTGTCGACGAGCGGCTCGACCCGGGTCCGGTTCTTCACCGCATAGTCGAAGGCGAGCTCGGGATGCTCGGCGGCGACCGAGCCGATGATCGCCGAGCTGGTCGTCGCGCCCGGCTCGTCGGTCAGCGCCAGATCGAGCGCGCGCTGGGCGAGCGCCGGGTCGCGCGCGGCGCCCAGCGCGCGGTAGAGCGACGCCTTGACCAGCGGGTTGGTCTCGGCCCGTGCCTGCGCCCGCAGCCGGTCCCAGCCGGCCGCGTCGATGTTGCGGGCGACGACGGCGAGGATGGTGGAGCGCAGCCCGCCGCTGGTCGCCAGCGGATCGCCGGCCGCGTAGAGCCGGTTGGCCTCGGCGACCACGGCCGGATCGCCCATGTCGCCGAGCGTGCCGATCAGCTCGGAGCGCAGCACCGTCACCGGCGCCGGCTCGCCCGCCTTCGCCGTCCAGCCGATCCGCGCCAGCACCGGCCCGAGCCGCTTCGAGGCGTAGCGGGCGACCATCGCGCGGTGCGCGGCATCGCCTTCGTACATGCCGTAGACCTGGTCGAGGATGGCCGCGGTTCGTGCGTAGAGTCGCGAATTGGCGCCGTCCGGAACGCGGTCGACGAGATCGAGGGCGCGGGCCGCCGACTGGTAGCCGGCGAGGCCGAGGCCCCAGGTGTCGGACAGCAAACCGAGCTGGTCGACCGCCTTCATCTGGCCGTAGCTCGCCGTCAGCCGGTCGAGCAAAGGCGCGGAATAGAGCGTGCGGTAATAGCCGCTCTGGCCGCTGTTGAGCAGGACCGGGCCGCAGCCCGGCACGGTCACCGAGCCCGTTCCGGTCAGCAACGTGCGGGCCTCGCCGCCGCCCAGGCCTGCCGCGATCACCGGCACGTGCCAGGCCAGAGCCGCCTTGTCCGGCCGGTCGCGGCTGAACTCGCTTTGGCGCAGCGTCATCACCGTCTTGCCGCCCGTGCAGCGCGCCGCTTCCACGCGGATCAGCGGCACGCCCGGCTGCAGGGTGAAATCGTGCGCGATGGCGGTGACGGGCTTGCCCGCCGCTTTCTCGACCGCCTGCCACAGATCGTCGGTCTGGGTGTTCGAATATTTGTGGACGCGGACATAATCCTGCACGCCCCGCCGCCAGGCGTCGCTGCCGACATAGGCCTCGAGCATGGTGATCACCGCCTCGCCCTTGGAATAGGTGATCGAATCGAACGCCTGGCTGATCTGGTCGACGGTGGTGACGTGCTGGACGATCGAGTGGGTGGTCGCCACCGAATCGAGCCGCATCGCCGCTTCGCGCGCGTCGACGATGTCGAGCCCGGGCTGCCATTCGGGATGGATGCCGGCGGTCGCCTTGGTCGCCATCCACGAGGCGAAGCCTTCGTTGAGCCACAGATCGTCCCACCAGGCCATGGTGACGAGGTCGCCGAACCATTGGTGGGCCATTTCGTGCGCCGCCACCTCGAAGATGCGCTGGCGGCTCGCTTCCGACGTGATCGCCGGGTCGTTCAGCAGCACGCTTTCGAAGGTGAAGATGGCGCCCCAATTCTCCATCGCGCCGAAGAACTGGCTGCTGCCCGGCCCGGCGACGTTGTCGAGCTTGGGCAGCGGGAAGGGGGTGCCGAAATAGGCATTGTAGAAAGGCAGGATCTTCGCAGCGCTGTCGAGCGCCAGCCGGCCGTTCTCGCCGCTGCCGCGCTTGGCGACGACGCCGATCTCGGCGCCGGCCGAGCGGGTGGTGATCCGGTCGAACTCGCCGACGCCCAGGAAGACGAGGTAGGAGGACATGGGCGGGGTCGTCTGGAAGGTGACGGTCTTCGTCCCGTCGCCATTCTCGTGCGACGAGGCCCGCGGCATGTTGGCGACGACGTCTTCGCCCGCCGGTACGGTCACGGTAAGGTTGTAGGGCGTGCGGAATTGCGGCTCGTCCCAGCTCGGGAACATGCGCCGCGCGTCGGGCGCCTCGAACTGGGTGAAGAGCGCGCGCTTCTTGCCGGCGGCGCTGTCATAGTCGAGCGCGAAGAAGCCGGCCGCCTGGGTGTAGATCTTGCCGGTATAGGGGATGGTCAGGCGGTAGCGCCCGGGCGCGATCGTGTCGGCGAAGGCGAAGGTCGCGGTCTGGGCGTCCGCGTCGACCCGCACGTCGCGCGCGGCGACCGGGGCGCCGGTGCTCGTCCCGTCGGCGGCGAGGGGCGCCAGCGAGACGTCCTTGATGGCGAGATCGACGGCGTTGAGAATGATCTCCTTGACCGGCTGGTAGACGTGGATGTCGATCACCGCCTTGCCCGAGAAAGCGAGCTTGCCGGCGTCGGGGTGGAGGCTCAGCGCATATTGCAGCGGGCGCACCGTCTTGGGGAGCTGGGTGGGAATGTCGCGCTGGGCGATCGGCGGCAGCGGCGCCGGCGCGGACGCGCGGTGGGCGGGCGCGGCGGCGGTGAGCGACAAAGCGAGGGCGGCGAGGGAAGCGGAGGTCGTGAGGCGCATGGGAGACTCCGGAGACAGGGGGGCGCCGCACCCCTGCGCGAGCCGCCGATCCCTTGTCAAATCAGTAGCCGAACAGCGGCGCGACCCTGGCCCCTTCGAGCACGTGGCCGAGCAGCAGCGACGGGCTCCACAGATGCTCGACTCCCGCCTCGCGCTGCTTGACCAGCGAGACGATCATCGCGTTGACCGGCGTCGGCACGCCCAATCGCGCGCCGAGCTTCACCACCTCGCCGTTGAGATAGTCGATCTCGGTCGTGCGCCGCGCGGCGAAATCGTCGGCCATCGACGAGCGGGCGTTGGCGTCGATCTTCTGGCGCTTCAGCACCATCGACCGGAAGATGAAATCCGGAGCGCCGATCACGTGCGGCATCAGCCTTGGCGGGATCGGGCCGCCCGCCGCCGGCTCGATTCCGGCCGCCTTGA
>JBJMTY010000028.1:0-3073 GCA_045811445.1 Allosphingosinicella sp.
CCCCTCCACCATCCTTCGGATGGTCCCCCTCCCCATGCGCTTCGCGCACAGGGAGGACTAAAGCTATTGCAGCGTTTCAGGCCCCTCCGCGCCGCCGGGGACCATGCGCTGGAATTGCATGAACTGGACGAGCAGCTCGCAGCGCTGGGCGAGGTCGGGGGCTTCGAGCAAGGCCTGCTTCGAGCCGACGTCGAGGGGCGCGATCTGGGCGATGCCGTTGACCAGCATCTCGTCGTCGAGCCGCTGCACCGCGTCCCAATCGACGCTGTAGCCCAGAGCGTCGGCGTAGCGCCGCGCCTCGCGCTCCAGCTCGGCGCGATGGGCGAGGCCGAGCGGCTCGGGCTCGTCGGGCTCGTCGAAGCCGTCGCGGTCGGCGTCGACCTGGCGGTAGAGCGTGTCGACCTCCGCCTCGCGGGCAATGCGGAAGCGGCTGACGCCTTCGAGCACGATGTTGAAGCGCCCGTCGTCGAGCTCGTCCGAGGCCGAGATGCGGCCGATGCAGCCGATGTCGAACAGCGAGGGCGGCTCGTTGCCGTCGCGCGGCTGGATCATGCCGATCAGGCCGTCGCTGGCCAGCGCGTCGCGCACCATCGCCCGGTAGCGCGGCTCGAAGATGTGGAGCGGAAGCTGCGTGCCCGGGAAAAGCAGCGCCCCGGCGAGGGGGAAGACCGGGATGCGCAGCAAGCTCATCAGGTGAACAGGATCGCCGAGAGCCGCCGGCGCTGCGCGCCCGCCCAGGGATCTTCGAGCCCGACCACTTCCATGAACTGGAGCAGCCGCTTGCGCGCCGCGCCCTCGTTCCACTCGCGGTCGCGGGCGATGCTTTCGAGCAATTGGGCGGCGGCGGCGTCGCGGTCTCCGTTCGCCATCAGCAGCCCGGCGAGATCGTAGCGCGCCTGATGGTCGTCCGGATCGGCGGCGACGCGGCGCTCCAGCTCGGCGGTGTCGGCGCCGGCGGGCGCGACCTCGGCGAGCGCGAGCGCGGAGCGGGCGCGGGCGATGGCCGGGTCCTTGTCGAGCTTGTCGGGAAGCCCTTCCAGCGCCGCCCGGGCCTCCTCCGACCGGCCGGCCGCGACCAAGGCGCGGACGAGGCCGGAAAGGACGGCCGGATCCTCGGGCGCCATGTCGCGGATCTGGGCGAAGATGCTTGCGGCGCGCTCGGCATCGCCTTCGGCCAGCACCTGCTCGCCCATCGCGACCAGCGGCTCGATCTCGGCCTCGAGCTGCTGTGCCTCCCCTTCGACCGGAAGCTCGGCGAGGATCTGATCGAGGAAGCGGGTGAGCTGGCCTTCGGTCCGCGCGGGCGTGAGATCGGCGACGAGCTGGCCCTGGAAGACGGCGTAGACGGTGGGGATCGACTTGACCCGGAACTGGGCGGCGATGGTCTTGTTGGCGTCGACGTCGATCTTGACCAGGCGGACGCCGCGATCGGCATAATCGGCGGCGACCTTTTCGAGGATCGGCCCCAATTGCTTGCAGGGGCCGCACCATTCCGCCCAGAAATCGAGGATGACGAGGCTCGTCATCGACGGCTCGACGACGTCGCGCCGGAATGTCTCCAGCGCCTCCTTCTCGGCCGCGCTCATGCCCAGGGTCGCCACGTTCTGCCGCCTTTCGAAATCGAATCGTTCGCGCCCCCTATGTGGGATGGGCGGCGGCGCTGCCAAGCCTTGGGCCAAGCCTTGGGCCAAGCTCGGGCCAAGCCTTCGGAAACGGGCTTGATACCTACCGGGGCAGGTGCTAGCAGCCGCCGCCTCACCTCGGCCGAGGGTGCGGCGACGCGCCGATCGGCTCAGCGCACGAGCGGGCGTAGCTCAGGGGTAGAGCACAACCTTGCCAAGGTTGGGGTCGAGGGTTCGAATCCCTTCGCCCGCTCCAGCGCGTTCCTCACCCCCAGGGAATCGCCGCATGCTCGCGCTTGCTCTCCTCCTCGTCGCCGCCGCGCCGGCGCCGCACCATCCCGCGCAACATCCGAGCCCTCGGCCGGTGGCGAAGAGCGCCCTCGTCACCACGGCTTCGGGGATCAGGATCAAGACGCTCAAGGCCGGCGCGGGGCCGATGCCGGGGCCCGAGGACGCGGTGCGGATCGACTATGTCGGGCGGCTGGCGAACGGCCACGTCTTCGACCGGGCCAAGGGCGCCGGCATGCGGGTCGCCGGCACGGTGCCCGGCTTCGCCGAGGCGCTGCAGCTGATGCGCAAGGGCGGCACCTACCGCATCTGGATCCCGCCGCAGCTCGCCTACGGCGCGGAAGGGGCGGGCGACGGGGCGGTTCCGCCGGGCGCGACGCTCGATTTCACCGTCACCCTGCTCGACATCGGCCACCCCGCCGCTCCCCCCACGCAGTGAGGCGAGGGAACCGGGGCGCCCGCGCCTCCGTTTCGGGTGCGTGAGCAATCTCCTCGACGCCGTCGATTCCTCGATCTTCGAACCGCCCGCCGAGGCGGTCGATTTCTATGTTGAGAGCCTCAAGCTCCTCAAGGAATCGAGCATACCCTTCCTGCTGTCGGGCACCTACGCGCTCGCCTGCTTCACCGGGATCACCCGCCCGACCAAGGATCTCGACGTCTTCTGCAAGCCGTCGGACGCGCCGCGCATCCTCGCCTTCTTCAAGGGCCGGGGCTACGCGATCGAGGTCGAGGACGTGCGCTGGATCGGCAAGGTCTGGAAGGGCGACCATTTCTTCGACGTCATCTTCAACATCTCCTCGGCGTCGATCCCGATCACCGACCAATGGTTCGAGAAGGCCTATGAGGCGGAGGTGTACGGCACCAACGTGCGCGTGACGCCGCCGACCCAGTTCATCCTCTCCAAGCTCTTCCTCCAGACCCGCTACCGCTACGACGCCGCCGACATCGTCCACGTCATTCTCATCAAGCATGACGAGATCGACTGGGCCTGGCTGCTGTCGTCGATGGAGCTCTATTGGGAGGTGCTGCTGATCAACATATTGAACTTCCGCTTCGTCTACCCGACCGAGCGCGAGATGATCCCGCGCTGGCTCTACGAGGAGCTGCTCACCCGCCTCAGGAACCAGGACGAGATGCCGCCGGCGCAGATCAAGATCTGCCGC
>JBJMTY010000029.1:0-6082 GCA_045811445.1 Allosphingosinicella sp.
GTCATGGCCGCCAAGCCCGACGCCTCGGCGCCCGCCGCGAAGCCGGCGAAGCCCGCCCCCGCCCCCGCCCGCCCGCTCGTCGCCGCCTCCGCGCCCACCAAGCCGGCCGCCAAGCCCACGACGCTGGCCTCCGCGCCCGCGAAGCCGGTCGCAAAGCCCACCACGCTCGCGGCCGTGCCCTCGAAGCCCGCCGCGAAGCCCACGCCGCTCGCCGCCGCGCCCGCGAACGACAAGCCCGTGCCGGCCAAGCTCGCCGCCAGGCCGGCCGCCAAGCCGGTCAAGCCCGCCGCCGCGCCGGCGCGGGTCGCCGCCTCCGCCCCTTCCACCGCCCCCGCCGTGCCGGCGGCTAAGGGCAGCGGGAGGAGCGGCCGCTAGGATGACCGCGTTCGCCGTCAATCCTCCGCGCATCGACGCCGTCGGCACTCGTCCCGACGCTCTGTCGCTGACCTATTACCGGCTGATGCTGGCCATGCTGGTCTTCGCCGGCGTGACGATGCTGATCGTCGCCCGCTTGCTGTTCCTGCAGGTGTTCACCGATCGCGGCAGCGGCGCTCAGGGGCCGGGCGGGCTCATTCCGGTCCGCGCCGACATCGTCGACCGCAACGGCCTGCCGCTCGCCCAGACGATCGACGCCTGGACCATCGCCATCCATCCCAACCGCCTGCTCGGCAATGCCGACGAGCTGGCGGTGAAGCTCAGCCAGCTGATGCCCGAGCACAGCGCCGACGATTATCGCGCGATCCTGAAATCCGGGAAGAGCTTCGCCTATCTTTCCCGCCGCGCCATGCCGGAGCTGGTCTCGGCCGTTAACGCGCTCGGCGAGCCGGCGATCGAGTTCAGCCGCGAGCCCGAGCGTCTCTACCCGCAGACCGGCCTCGGCGGCCACGTCCTCGGCTTCACCGACATGGCCGGCCACGGCGTCGCCGGCATGGAGAAGGTGCTCGACGACCGGCTCACCAACCCGGCGCTGCGCGGCACGCCCGTCGCGCTCTCCATCGACACGCGCATCCAGGCGACGATGGAGGCGGAGCTTTCCGCCGCCATGCAGCATTTCAGCGCGATCGGCGCCGCCGGTCTGGTGCTCGACATCAAGACCGGCGAGCTGCTCGCCTTGACGTCGCTGCCGTCCCTCAACCCCAATGCGCCGGGGCAGGCGCCGCTCGACGCCGGCTTCAACCGCGCCACGCTCGGCGTCTACGAGCTCGGCTCCACCTTCAAGCCGTTCACCGTCGCGATGGCGATGGATTCGGGCATCATCAAGAGCTTCGGCGAAACCTATCCCTGCCCCAAGGAGCTGCACGTCGGCCGCTTCACCATCCACGACGACCATCCGTTCGGCCGCCAGTGCAGCGTCGCCGAGATCATGCAGCAAAGCTCCAACGTCGGCGCGGCGCAGATCGCCGCCCAGGTCGGCTCGGCCCGCCAGCAGGCCTTCCTGCGCAAGATGGGCTTCATGGAGCCGGTGTCGGTCGAGCTGAACGAGCGCGGCCGCACGCTCACTCCGGGCGCCAATTGGGGCGACATCGCCACCATGACGGTCGGCTTCGGCCACGGCATCGCGGTCACGCCGCTCCATCTCGCGCTCGGCTACGCGGCCTTGTTCAACGGCGGCATCTGGCGGCCCGCGACCCTGCTCAAGACCGGCAAGGGCCATCCCGTCCCGGCCGGCCACCGCGTGTTCAGCGAAGAGACGTCCTACCGGATGCGCGCGCTGCTCCGCCTCGTCGTCACCGACGGCACCGGCCGCAAGGCGGATGCGCCCGGCTACCGGATCGGCGGCAAGACCGGTACGGCCGAAAAGCTGGCCGGCGGGCACTATTCGGGCGCCGCCGTCGTTACCACCTTCGCCGGCGTGTTCCCGATGGACGAGCCGCGCTACGTAGTGATTGCGATGCTGGACGACCCCAAGGGCCTGCCCGAGACTTTCGGATTCCACACCGCGGCGTGGAACGTCGCACCGGTCGTCTCGCGCGTCGTCGGCCGGGTCGGCTCGATGCTCGGCGTCGCCCCCGATATGAGCCGCGAGGCCAACATGGCCGAGGTGCTCCCCTACATCCACCGCGAAGAAGAGCATTGATCCCATGCGCCTGCGGGATCTCGCAGGACTGGATTCCGATTCGCGGGTGACCGGCTTTGCGATCGACCATCGCAAGGTGGCGCCGGGAACGGTGTTCGGCGCCTTTCTCGGCAGCCTGCTCAACGGCGAGGACTTCATCCCCGCCGCGGTCGAGGCCGGCGCGGTGGCGGTGGTGACTCGCCCCGGCGTGCCGGTCGAGGGCGCCGCGGCGATCCGCGCCGAGGAGCCGCGCCGGGCCTTTGCCGGCCTCGCCGCCAAATTCTTCGCACCCTTCCCGGCGACGGTGGTCGCGGTGACCGGCACCAACGGCAAGACCTCCAACGTCGAGCTGGCCCGGCAATTGTGGCGGATGGCGGGACACGTCGCCGCCTCGATCGGCACGCTCGGCGTCACCACCGCCGACGAGCGGGTGACGACCGGCCTCACCACGCCCGACATCGTCACCTTCCTGTCGAACATGGCGGGCCTGGCGCGCGAGGGCGTTACCCACGCCGCGTTCGAGGCGTCGAGCCACGGCCTCGCCCAATACCGCACCGAAGGCCTGCCGGTCCGGGCCGCCGCCTTCACCAATTTCAGCCGCGACCATCTCGACTATCACGGCACGATGGACGCCTATTTCGAGGCGAAGATGCGGCTCTTCTCCGAAGTCGTCGCGGAAGGCGGCACGGCGGTGCTGTGGATGGACGATGCCAGATCGGACGAAGTGCTGCGGCGGGTCGAGGCGCGCGGGCTGAGGCGGATCACCGTCGGCCGGCGGGGCGAGACCTTGCGGCTGGTCGACCGGCGGCCGACCCAGCTCGGCCAGACGCTGACCATCGAGGCCGGCGGCGCGACGCACAAAATCGAGCTGCCGCTGATCGGCGCCTACCAGGCCGCCAACGCGCTGACCGCGGCGGGGCTCGTCCTCGCCACCGGCGGCGAGCTCAAGGCGATTCTCGCCCACCTCGCGCGGGTCCAGCCGGTGCGGGGGCGGCTCGAGCGGGCGGTGATCACCCGCTCGGGCGCGCCGGTCTATGTCGATTATGCCCACACGCCCGACGCGATCGAGGCGGCGGTCGAGGCGCTGCGGCCGCACGCCGCCGGCCGGCTCATCCTCGTATTCGGCGCGGGCGGCGACCGCGATGTCGGCAAGCGGCCGGAAATGGGCGCCGCCGCCGCCCGGCTCGCCGACCTCGTCATCGTCACCGACGACAATCCCAGGAGCGAGGACCCGGCGGCGATCCGCGCCGCCATCCTCCGCGCCGCGCCGGGCGCGCGCGAGGTCGCGGGCCGCCGCGACGCGATCGCCGCGGCAATCGCCGAAGCGGGCCCCGACGACATCGTCCTTCTCGCCGGCAAGGGCCATGAGCAAGGCCAGGTGGTCGGCGACCGCATCCTGCCGTTCGATGACGTCACCGTGGCGCGGGAGTGCGCGGCGTGAGCCCGCTCTGGACCTCGAGCGAAATCGCCGCGGCGACGGGCGGCACGGCGTCCACCGCGTTCGACGTGTCGGGCGTCGCCTTCGATTCCCGCGAGGTGGAGGCGGGCCATTTGTTCGTCGCCTTGAAGGGCGAGGCCACCGACGGGCACCGCTTTGTCGCGCAGGCGTTCGAGCGCGGCGCGGCGGGGGTCGTCGTCAGCGAGCCGGTCGACGGTCCTCAGGTCCGGGTCGCCGACACGACGCGGGCGCTGAACGATCTCGGCCGCGCTGCGCGCGCCCGCGGCGAGGCGCGGATCTGCGGGGTCACCGGCTCGGTCGGCAAGACGGGGACCAAGGAGGCTTTGTTCGCGGCGCTCGATCGGGCGGCGCCGGGCCGCGTGCATCGCTCCGTCAAAAGCTACAACAACCATACCGGCGTGCCGCTTTCCCTCGCCCGCATGCCGCGCGAAACCCGGTTCGGCGTGTTCGAGATGGGGATGAACCATGCCGGCGAGCTGGCCGCGCTGACCCGGCTGGTGCGCCCGCACGTCGCCATCGTCACCGCCATCGCGCCCGCGCACCGGGAATTCTTCGCGAGCGAGGCCGAAATCGCCGACGCCAAGGCGGAAATCTTCCAGGGGCTGGAGCCGGGCGGCACCGCGATCGTCCCATTCGACAGCCCGCACCGCGACCGGCTGGTCGCCGGCGCGCGCGGCCATGCCGACCGGATCCTCACCTTCGGCCTCGGCGAAGGCGCGGACGTCCGCGCGCGCGACGTCGTGCCGGCGCCCGGCGGCGGCTCCCTGGTCACCGCCGTCCTGCCCGGGGCGGAGCTCACCTTCACCGTCTCCCAGCCCGGCGAGCATTGGGCGTCGAACGCGCTGGCGGTGCTCGCCGCGGCCGCGGCGATGGGCGGCGACCTGGCTTCGGCTGGCCTCGCGCTCGCCGACCTGCCCGGCCTCAAGGGACGGGGCGAGCGCCACCGCATCGCTCTGGAGGGCGGCGGCGAGGCGCTGCTGATCGACGAGAGCTACAACGCCAACCCCGCCTCGATGGCAGCGACGCTGAAGACGTTCGGGGGGCTGGCGGCGGCCGGGCGGCGGATCGCCGTGCTCGGCGCGATGCGCGAGTTGGGCGCGTCTTCGGAAGGGTTCCACGCCGGTCTCGCCGGGCCGGTCGAGGCGGCCGGCGTCGATTATGCCATCCTCGTCGGCGAAGAGATGGCGGCGCTTGCGAAAGCGCTTGGCCAAAAGGTTAAAATGACGCATGTCGGGAGCGCGTCGGAAGCGTCCCAAATGCTCGCGCGCGAGCTCAGGGACGGCGACGCGATACTCGTCAAGGGTTCGAACTCGATCGGTCTGGCCGCCCTCGTCGAGGCGCTGGCGGGCGGCCCTTCGCCACAGGGCTGGACTGGGAAAAGCTGATGTTCCTGTGGATTGCCGAACAATTGGGTTTCCCGGGGGTGATGAACCTCTTCCGCTACATCACCTTCCGCGCCGGCGGTGCGACGGCGACGGCCTTGTTCCTCGGCCTGCTGATCGGGCCCAAGTTCATCGGCTGGCTGCGCGTGCGGCAAGGCAAGGGCCAGCCGATCCGCCTTGACGGGCCCGAAAGCCATCTCGCCAAGCGCGGCACGCCGACCATGGGCGGGCTGATGATCCTCACCTCGCTCACCGTGGCGATGCTGCTGTGGATGGACTTCACCAACCGCTATCTGTGGTCCTGCCTCTTCATCACCGTCGGCTTCGGGCTGATCGGCTTCCTCGACGATTACGACAAGGTCACCAAGCGCAGCCACAAGGGGGTGTCGGCGCGGGTGCGGCTGCTCGCCGAGTTCCTCGTCGCCGGGATCGGCTGCACGATCATCACCTGGGGCGCGGGGACCGAGCTCTACATCCCCTTCTACAAGGGCCCGGTGGTCGATCTCGGCTTCGCCTACCCCTTCTTCGCCGCCTTCGTGGTGGTGGCGTTCGGCAATGCGGTGAATTTGACCGACGGGCTCGACGGCCTCGCCTCGATGCCGGTGATCATCGCCGCGCTCGCCTTCCTCGTCATCTCCTACCTGGTCGGCAATGCCAAGTTCGCCGCCTATCTCGGCATCCCGCACGTATTTGGCGCGGGCGAGCTCACCGTCCTCTGCTCGGCGGTCGTCGGCGCGGGCCTCGCCTTCCTCTGGTTCAACGCGCCGCCGGCGGCGGTCTTCATGGGCGATACCGGCAGCCTGGCATTGGGCGGCGCGCTCGGCGCCATCGCGGTTTCGACGCACCATGAGATCGTGCTCGGCATCGTCGGCGGCCTGTTCGTGGTCGAGGCGGTGTCGGTGATCCTGCAGGTCTTCTTCTACAAGCGCACCGGCAAGCGCATCTTCAAGATGGCGCCGATCCACCATCATTTCGAACAGATCGGCTGGTCCGAGCCGACCGTCGTCATCCGCTTCTGGATCATCAGCTTCGTGCTCGCGTTAGCGGGCCTTTCGACGCTCAAGATCAGGTGATCACGGCGCGCGCCTTCGCCGGCAAGCATTACGCAGTCTACGGCCTGGCGCGGTCCGGGCTGGCGACCGTCGAGGCGCTGGTCGCCAGCGGCGCCGAGGTGACGGCGTGGGA
>JBJMTY010000030.1:0-7682 GCA_045811445.1 Allosphingosinicella sp.
CGCGGCGGATCGAGATGGGCCGCATCTCGGGCGAGCGGTTCGAATGCCCGCCGCCCTTGCTTCCCGAGAAGCTCGGCTTCGGCGAGGACGGGATTGCCGCCGCGGCCGAGGAATCGGCGCGGCACGAACGGATGATGGCCGAGCGCGAGCGGATCGGTCCGGTCAATCTCGTCGCCGAGCGCGAGCTTGCCGAGCTCGAGGAGCAGTCGACCGCCAGCGCCGCCGAGCGCGAGGAGCTGGGCCAGGCGATCCATCGCCTGCGCGGCTCGATCGGCAGCCTCAACCGCGAGGGCCGGGCGCGCCTGCTCGCCGCCTTCGAGACGGTCGACCGCCATTTCCGCAGCCTGTTCACGACCCTGTTCGAGGGCGGCCAGGCCCATCTCGAGCTGATCGAATCCGACGATCCGCTCGAAGCCGGGCTAGAGATCATGGCCCAGCCGCCCGGCAAGCGCCTCTCCACCCTCACTTTGCTGTCGGGCGGCGAGCAGGCGCTGACCGCGGTCGCCTTGATCTTCGGCCTGTTCCTCACCAACCCGGCGCCGATCTGCGTGCTGGACGAGGTCGACGCGCCGCTCGACGACGCCAATATCGAGCGCTTCTGCGACCTCTTGGACCGCATGACCGGCGAGACCGACACCCGCTACCTCATCGTCACCCACAATGCCGTGACGATGAGCCGCATGCACCGCCTGTTCGGCGTCACCATGATCGAGAAGGGCGTGTCGCGGCTGGTCAGCGTCGATCTGGGCGGGGCGGAGCGGCTGCTCGCGGCGGAATAGCGCCGGCTCGCCCTTGCTCGCTTGGTCGTGCTAGCCTGCGCCATGGCCGCCGACGCTTCCCCTCCCGCTTGCTTCATCCCCACGCACCCGCCGCGCGGCGACGGCCCGGTGCCGGTGTGGCGCGGCTTTGTCGGCGAAAGGTCGCGGACGGCGGTCTATGGCTGGTCGGAGCAGGCGTTCCGGCTGCCCTATTTGCGGCGCAAGGTGCTGGGGTTCAACGTCCACATCGCGCTGGATCCGGCGATGGTCGAGCATGTGCTGCTGGACAATCCCGCCAATTACGAGAAGCCGCGGCTGGTGAAGACCCTGCTCGCCCCCGCGGTCGGGCAGGGGCTGCTGACGTCCGACGGCGCGCTGTGGCGGGAGCAAAGGAAGATCGTCGCGGCCAATTTCGCGCCGGGAGCGGTCGATGCGCTGGTGCCGGAGTTCGGCGAGGTGGGGCGGGACGCGCTCGCCTCCTGGACGCCCGGCGTTCGCAACATGGCCGCCGAGGCGACGCGGGCGACGATGCGCGTCATCTCCAATACCTTGTTCGGCGGCGACGCGCGGCTGACCAGCGAGGCCGCCATGGCCCATATCGCCGCCGCGCTCGAAGGCTTCAGCGAAGCGCGGCTGCAGGCCATGCTCGGCCTCCCGCGCATCCCCTGGACGCCGCGCGGCTGGCGCGGACGCAAGGGCCAGACCTACCTCAGGAGCACGATCGAGGCGGTGGTTCGCGAGCGGCTTCCCGGCGCCAAGACCCTAGGGGCCGCCGACGATTTTCTCGGCCGGCTGATCCGCGGGCTCGGGGCGCGCTTCGAGCCCGGCGAGGCCGCGCGGCTGGCGGCGGACAATGCGACGACCTTCTACTTGGCCGGCCACGAGACCACGGCCAATGCGGTGACCTGGACGCTCTATCTCCTGTCCGAGGAGCCCGATTGGCAGGAGAGGGTCGCAGTGGAGGCGCAAGCGGCGCTGGGGGCGGGGGAGGGCGCGGACCTGCCCGACCGCCTGCCGCTGCTCCGCCAGGTGATCGAGGAAGCGCTTCGCCTCTACCCGCCGGCTCCGCGCTTCGACCGCCAGGCGGTGGGCGCCGACCGGCTCGGCGAGCATGACGTGCAAGCGGGGGACATTGTCTCGATCTGGCCGTGGCTGCTCCACCGCCACGAGGCCTTGTGGGACGCGCCCGACGCGTTCGATCCGGACCGCTTCTCGGCCGCGCGGCGCGGCGGGCGGCATCGCTTCCAGTATCTGCCGTTCGGCGGCGGGCCCCGGCTCTGCGTCGGCGCGCGCTTCGCGACGGCGGAAGCGGTCACCATCCTCGCTCATTGGCTTGCCGCGTGGCGGTTCGCGCCGGTGCCGGGCCGCATCGTGGAGGTGCACGGCATGGTGACGCTGCGCCCGCGCGGCGGCCTGCCGCTGGTCCTGGCGAAGCGCTAAACTGCTATTGCGAATGATTATCATCAGCGATAGGACGGCTCCGAAACAAGGAGCCCCTCTTGTCCGCGCGTATCTTCGTCTCTGCCGCCGCCCTCGCCGCCGCGCTGGCCTTCCCCGCCCGCGCCGCCGACGTGCCGGCCGCGGCGGCGGCTGAGGGGGAAGCGGAGCCGATCGTCGTCACCGGCACGCGCGAAATTTACACATTGCGGCAGACCAGCACCGCGACCCGCACGCCGACCGACCTCAACGACATTCCCCAGTCCATCTCGATCGTCACCGAGGAGCAGATGGATGACCAGGCGATGCAGTCGATCGCCGACGTGCTGCGCTACGTGCCGGGCGCGGTGATCAGCCAGGGCGAGGGCCACCGCGACCAGATCATCCTGAGGGGCAATTCCTCGACCGCCGACTTCTTCGTCGACGGGCTGCGCGACGACGTCCAATATTATCGCGGCCTCTACAATGTCGACCGCGTCGAAGTGCTGAAGGGCCCGAACGCGATGATCTTCGGCCGCGGCGGCGGGGGCGGAATCGTCAACCGCGTGACCAAGCGGCCCATCTCGGGCGGCTTCGTGCGGGGCGACGTTTCGGCCGACAGCTTCGGCGCCTGGGTCGCCGAGGCGGACGTAAACCAGGCGCTCGGCGGGGGTTTTATCGGGCGGCTCAACGGCACGTATGAGGAATTCGACAATCACCGCCACGATTATGGCGGGCGGCGGATCGGGGTGAACCCGACTTTGGCCTGGTCGGACGAGCGGACGCGGATCGACCTCGGCTACGAACATGACGACGATCGCCGGGTCGTCGATCGCGGCGTGCCGTCCGCGCGGGCGGGGACGATCGCCGATCCGGCGCGGCCTTTGGCCGGCTATCGCGACACCTTTTTCGGCGTCCCCGGCCTCAATCGCACCAGCTTCGAGGCGAACGTGCTCAAGGCCCAGATCGAGCATCGTTTCTCCGACGCGCTCAGCCTGACCAGCCGTTTGCTCTACGGCGACTATGACAAATTCTACCGCAATGCGATGGCGCAGACGCCGGTCACGATCATCGGCGGTGTCGAGAAGGTCGGCATGGAGGCCTATGAGGATAAGACGCGGCGCCGCAACCTGATCGGCCAGGCCGACCTCGTCTGGCAGGTCGCGACCGGTCCGCTGCGTCACGTCCTCCTCGCCGGCGTGGAGGCCAGCGGGCAGAAGACGCGGGTCGAGCACGTCAACGGCTTCTTCGACAGCGGCGTCGCGACGGTGAATGGCGGCCGGCGCACCTTCGTGCCGCTGGCGGAGCGGATCATCGTGCCGCCGGTGACGTTCCGGAGCGGGACGGGCTATCGGCTGGCGCGGACCGACGCGGACGTGCTCGCTTTCTACGCGCAGGACCAGATGTCGATCGGCGACCATGTCGATATCGTCGCCGGCGTGCGGCACGACCGGTTCGACCTCCACGTCACCGACGTGCCCAGTGCGGCGCGGTTCGAGCGGGCCGACAATCTGTGGTCGCCGCGGCTCGGCCTGGTGGTCAAGCCGAACGCCGCGACGAGCGTCTATGCGAGCTACGGCCGCTCCTATCTGCCGCAATCGGGCGACCAGTTCGGCTCGCTCGATCCGACGCTCGCCGCGCTGGAGCCCGAGCGGTTCGACAATTACGAGCTGGGCGTGAAATGGGACGTGCGGCCGACGCTGAGCCTCAACGCCGCCGTCTACCGGCTCGACCGCACCAACACGCGCGCGCCCGATCCGGCCGATCCGTCCCGGACCATCCTGACCGGGGCGCAGCGCAGCAAGGGCGCGGAGATCGGCCTCACCGGCCAAATCCGGCCCAATTGGCGGGTGAGCGCGGGCTATGCCTATACCGACGCCGAGATCAGCCGCACCACCGCGGCGGCGCCGGCCGGCCGCAAGGTGGCGCTGGTGCCCAGGCACCAGGCCTCGCTGTGGACGCGCTACGATGTCTCCGAGCGGTTCGGCGCCGGCGTGGGCGTCTACCACCAGTCGAAGAGCTTCACCTCGATCTCCAACACGACGATCCTGCCCGCTTTCACCCGGGTCGACGCAGCGGCCTATGTGAAGCTGACCGATCGGATCGAGGCGCAGGTCAATGTCGAGAATTTGCTCGGGGCGCGCTATTTCGCCTCGGCCTTCAACGACAACAACATCATGCCGGCGGCGCCGACGACGGTGCGGGGGACGCTGCGCTTCCACTTCTGAGCCAGCGTGGCTAAGCGGCGGCGATGGACGTCGCCATCCTCGTCGCCGGAGAGCCGCCGGCCGGCCTCGCCGAGCGGTTCGGGCGCTACGACGCGATGTTCGAGCGGCTGCTCGGCCCCGGCTTCAGGGCGGCGAGCTACGACGTGCGAGCGGGCGAGCTGCCGGCAAGGCCGGACGCGCACGCCGCCTGCCTGATCACCGGCTCGCCGGCGGGCGTCTACGACCCGTTGCCGTGGATCGCGCCGCTCGAGGCCTTCCTGCGCGAGGCCAAAGGGAGGACCAGGCTGGTCGGCATCTGCTTCGGCCACCAGGTCATGGCCGAGGCGTTCGGCGGGCATGTCGAGAAGTCGGCGCGGGGCTGGGGCGTGGGCCTGCAGCATTATGAGGTCGAGGCGCGGCCGGACTGGATGGCCGACGCGCCGGAGCGGATCGCCGTGCCGGTCTCGCACCAGGACCAGATCGTGCGGCAGCCGCCGGCGACGCGCGTGCTGGCCGGCAGCGCCTTCAGCCCGTTCGGCATGCTCGCCTGGGACGACCAGCCGGCGATGTCGATGCAGTTCCACCCCGAGTTCGAGCCCGCTTTCTCGCGCGCCCTGATCGAGGCGCGGCGAGAGCTTCTGCCCGACCCGGATGCCGCCATCGCCTCGCTCGACGCGCCCGACGACCGGGCGCTCGTCGCCCAGTGGATCCGTCGCTTCCTGAGGACCTAGCGCGCGAGGAACGCCTTGAGCTCGGCCTGGAAGGCGGCGGGCTGGTCGAGCATGATGAAATGGTAGCTGTCCGGAATCCGCTTCAGCACGGCCTGGGGCGCGGCGGCGTAGGAGAGCTGGTAGAATTGTGCCATCTGCTCGGGCGTGACCGGGGCGTTGGGCGGCACCACCCAGAGCACTTCCATAGGCACCTTGATGGTGGCGAGGCCTGGGCGGAGGTCGGCGAGGATCAAGTCGTACATCGCCTGGCCCGAGACGGCGGGATCGCTGGCGAGGGACTGGGCGACGATCGCCGGGCGCAGGCTCGGCGTCCTCACCATGCCGGCGATGGTCTGCTCGATCTGCGTCTTGCGGGCGTCGCCCGTGCCGGACGCGATGCCCTTGCGGACCTGCTCGGCGACCGGTTTGAGGCTGTCGGGCGTCGCGGCGGGGCCGCCGAACATCGCGCCCATGAAGGGAAGCATGTCGACGACCATCAGCTTCGAGGCGAGCGCGGGGTGGCGCGCGGCGACCATCATCGCCCAGGTGCCGCCGAGCGAATGGCCGACCAGCGCCGGCTTCGCGAGCCGGGTCTCGGCGATGTAGCGGGCGATCTCCTCGGCGACCGGCGCCACCACCGGCCCGCTCGCATTGGCGCCCGGCGCCGCGCCGTCGAAGCCGGCGACGTGGACGATGTGGTAGCGATAGCCCGGCACGGCCGTGACGGTCGTATCCCAGACGCGCGGCGAGGAGCTGAGCCCCGGGATCAGCACGACGTCGGGGCCCTTGCCCTTCACTTCCACCGAGATGCGGTCGCTCCTGAACGGCGCGGCCGCGGCGGCGCTCGCGAGGATGGCCAGGAATGGAAGCAGCAGCAAGGCCAGCACTCTCGTCACGATTGGTCTCCCCCAAGGCGCCGGCCGGCGCCGCCTCCCCTACTGTGCTAGTCTGATAATACAGTCAAGCGGCCCCTCACGTCTTGGCCCCCAGCGCCTTGAACGTGTCGCAGGCGGCGGGGTCGCCGCTCTGGTAGCCGCGGCGCAGCCATTCGACGCGCTGGGCCGAGCTGCCGTGGGTGAAGGCGTCGGGGACGACACGGCCCTGCTCCTGCTGCTGCAGCGTGTCGTCGCCGATCGCGGCGGCGGCGCGCAGCCCCTCCTCGACATCCCCGGCCTCCATCAGCGCCTGGCCGTCGCGCGCCTTGGCGTTGGCCGCCCAGACGCCGGCATAGCAATCGGCCTGCAGCTCGACCCGCACCTGGAGGGCATTGCCTTCCTTGGTGGAGAGCGCGCCTTGGCGCTCCTGGACCTGGTCCAGCGTGCCGTTCAGATCCTGGATGTGGTGGCCGACCTCGTGGGCGATGACATAGGCCTGGGCGAAATCGCCGGCGGCGTGGAAGCGGTTCTGCAGCTCGTCATAAAAACTCGTGTCGAGATAGATGCGCTTGTCGCTCGGGCAGTAGAAGGGCCCCATCGCCGATTGCGCCGCGCCGCAGCCGGAATCGTCGGCGCGGCTGTAGAAATGGAGCGTGGTCGGCGTGTAGCGATCCCCCGCGCGGCCGAGGATCGCGCCCCACGTATCTTCGGTGCTGGCGAGCACCCGGCACGACAGGCTGCGGGCCGCGTCGGCGGTGCAGCTCGCGGCGGCGGCGCCGGACGCGGTCGCCTGGTGCGGCGCGACGGCGGGGCCGGAGCCGGCGACGCCGAGGCCGTCGCCGCCGCCGCCGAGCGTCGACAAGGCGCAAAAGCCGAGCAGGAGGATCAGCACGCCGACGATGCCGAAGCGGCTCAGCACTAGGCCGAACAGCAGGCCGACGATGCCGCCGCCCATGCCGCCGCCGCCGAAGCCGAAGCCGCCGCCGGAGCGGCCTTCCTCGACATTGTCGCTCATCCGATAATCGTCGAGACGCATGCCCGCTCTCCTTTCACCCTGAATGCACAGCCGCCGCGCCGGTTGCAAATCGACGCGGCCGGAACGAAAGAGCGGCGGCATCCCAGCGACAGGATCCCGACTTATGTTCCTCAAAGGCAAGACCGCCCTCGTCACCGGCTCGACCTCGGGCATCGGCCTCGCCATCGCCAAGGCGCTGGCGGCCGAGGGCGCGAACCTGATCCTCAACGGCTTCGGCGACGCCGGGGAGATCGAGCGCATCCGCGCCGGGCTCGAGCAGGCGAGCGGCGGCCGCGCCCTCTACAACGGAGCCGACCTCACCAAGGCCGAGGCGATCGAGGCGATGATGGCGCAGGCCTCGGCCGAGCTCGGCGGCGTCGACATCCTCGTCAACAATGCCGGCATGCAGCATGTCGCGCCGATCGACGCTTTCCCGCCCGACCGCTGGGACCTGATCATCGCGCTCAACCTCAGTGCCGTGTTCCACACCATTCGGCTCGCGCTGCCGGGGATGAAGGCGAAGGGCTGGGGGCGGGTGATCAACACCGCCTCCGCGCACAGCCTCGTCGCAAGCCCGAACAAGGCGCCCTACGTCGCCTCGAAGCACGGCATAGCCGGCCTCACCAAGGCGGTCGCGTTGGAGACGGCGCAGGCGGGGGTGACGGTGAATTGCATCAGCCCCGGCTACGTCTGGACCACCC
>JBJMTY010000031.1:0-11518 GCA_045811445.1 Allosphingosinicella sp.
AGGTCGGTCCCGCAATGCGGCTCGGTGAGGTTCATCGTGCCGGTCCAGCGGCCCGAGACCATGTTGGGCACCCAGGTCCGCTTCTGCTCGTCCGTGCCCTTGACCAGGATCGAGGCGATCGCGCCGGCGGTGAGGCCGTGATACATTTCGAAGGCCTGGTTGGCGGAGAGCAGATATTCGCTGATCGCGGTACCGATCACCTGCGGCAGGCCCTGCCCGCCATATTCCTCCGGTGCGGAGAGCGTGGTCCAGCCGCCGGCGACGAACCGGTCCCACGCATCCTTGAAGCCCGGCGGAGTCGAGACCGAGCCGTCTTCGTGGCGGACGCAGCCATGCTCGTCGCCGACCCGGTTGAGCGGCGCCAGCACTTCGGAGGCGAAGCGGCCGCCTTCCTCGAGGATCGCCTCGACCAGATCGGGCGTGGCATTCTCGAAGCCGGGCAGGTTGGAATAGCGTTCGAGGCCGAGCACCTGGTCGAGGACGTAGCGCGTCTCGCGCACGGGAGCGGTGTAAGTCGGCATGTTCCCTCGCTTAAAGGTCGTGCGGGCCGGCCGCCTCGACCATGTCGATGAACCGTTCGAGCTCGGCGACGGTGGCGTCGATGTCGACGCGCTGCTTCTTGAGGAGATCGACCCGGCCGCGGCATTTCTCGAGCGTCACCCGGCGCTGCGAGGCGCGGCCGTCGCCCAGGTCGTAGAGGTCGATCATCTCGCGGATGTCGGCGAGGCTGAAGCCGACGCGCTTGCCGCGCAATATCCAGGCCAGGCGGGCGCGGTCGCGCCACGAATAGATGCGAGACACGCCCTGGCGTCGCGGCGCGATCAGCCCCTCGTCCTCGTAGAAGCGCAGCGCCCGCGGCGTGACCTTGAACTCCTCGCACAGGTCGCTGATCGTGTAGGTCTTGCCGCTCGACTCGGGCGCCTGGAAGTCGGCATGAAGGGCCTGGGACATAGTCCGCCGGGTTAGTTTCCGTTCACGTCAACGTCAAGCGCGCCCGAAACGATCAGCCGCAGAGCGGATCGCCGGCCAAATCCTTCGCTTTGGCGGCGTCGGCCGCGCTTGCGCCGGCGCGGCTGAGCGCGGCGCCCTCGAGCTTCGCCCCCGCGCCGCAATAATAAGCGCAACCCTGGGGCACGTGGTCGGCCAGCACGATCCGTCCGCCCTCGATCCGCGCGTCGATCGCGCAGGCGGAATCGCCGGTCATGGTGAGGGTGACCCGGTCGCCCGCGCGCACCAGCGTGCCGGCGCCCGAGCAGCTGCGCAGGTTGGCGCCCCACACGACGAGGCCGAATTGCGCCGTGTCGCCGCGGCGGACGACGCAGAGCTGGTCCGGGCGCGGCGCCTGCCCCGCCTGCCACAGGCCGACGAGATTGTCCGCCTCCGCGGGCGGCGCGGGCGGCGCGGCGGCGGGAAGCGGGGCCGCGGCGTTGCCGACGGCCGGTGCGGGCGCCGAGGCGTTGCGCTCTCCGGCGGCGCCGCAGCCGGCGACGAGCGCGAGGATGACGAGCGACTTGTTCATGGCTCATGTCTGTCAGCCGCGGCGCGGCGAGGCAAGACGGGCGGCGGCGAGGCAAGACGCGGGGCGGGCCGTTGCTTTATCCCCATCAATCGCCCGGGCGGGGGCGACAGCGGCGGGACGCGCCCCTATATCCCGCGGGGGCCGGAAGCTTCCCCGGGGGATCGCGCGACGACATGCTGATTACCGACCCGTTTGACGGCGACAAGCTTCGCGAGGAATGCGGCGTGTTCGGCATCTGGGGCGCGGAGACGGCCTCGGCGATCACCGCGCTCGGCCTCCACGCCCTCCAGCATCGCGGCCAGGAAGCGGCCGGCATCACCAGCTGGGACGGCCGCAATTTCCACGCCCACCGGGCGATGGGCCATGTCGCCGGCAATTTCGACAAGGACGAGGTGATCCGCCGCCTCGCCGGCGACGCCGCGATCGGCCATGTCCGCTATTCGACCACCGGCGAGACGGCGCTGCGCAACGTCCAGCCCTTGTTCGCCGAGCTGAGCTCGGGCGGCTTCGCCGTCGCCCATAACGGCAACATCTCCAACGCGCTGAAATTGCGGGGGGAGCTCAACCGGCGCGGCTCGATCTTCCAGTCGACGTCCGACACCGAGGTGATCATCCACCTCGTCGCCACCTCCACCTACCGCACCCTGCTCGACCGCTTCATCGAAGCGCTGAAGCAGATCGAGGGCGCCTATTCCCTGGTCTGCCTGACCGGCGAAGGCATGATCGCGTGCCGCGACCCGCTCGGCATCCGTCCCCTCGTCATGGGTCGGCTGGGCGACGCCTACATCTTCGCCTCGGAGACGGTCGCGCTCGACGTGGTCGGCGCCACCTACATCCGCACCGTCGAGCCCGGCGAGATCGTCATCGTCTCGCCCGGCGGCGTCCGCTCGCACCGCCCGTTCGCCGACGTCCGGCCGCGGCCCTGCATCTTCGAGCATATCTATTTCTCGCGGCCCGACAGCATCGTCGACGGCACCTCGGTCTATGCGGTCAGAAAAAATATCGGCATCGAGCTCGCCCGCGAGAATCCGGTCGAGGCGGATTATGTCGTGCCGGTGCCCGATTCGGGCGTGCCGGCGGCGATCGGCTACGCGCAGGAGAGCGGCATACCGTTCGAGCTCGGCATCATCCGCTCCCATTATGTCGGCCGCACCTTCATCCAGCCCGGCGACGCGGTCCGCCACCTTGGCGTCAAGCTCAAGCACAACGCCAATTCCTCGCTCATCCACGGCAAGCGCATCGTCCTCATCGACGATTCGATCGTGCGCGGCACGACCAGCCTCAAGATCGTCCAGATGCTGCGCGAAGCGGGCGCGCGCGAGATCCACATGCGCATCGCCTCGCCGCCGACGCGCCACTCCTGCTTCTACGGCGTCGATACGCCGGAGCGCGCGAAGCTGCTCGCCGCCCAGATGTCTGTCGGCCAGATGAACGAATATATCCGCGCCGACAGCCTCGCCTTCGTCTCGATCGAAGGGCTTTACCGGGCGGTCGGCGAGGATCTGCGCGACGAGGCCCAGCCGCAATATTGCGACGCCTGCTTCACCGGCGCCTACCCCACCCGCCTCACCGACCACGACGCCCGCGAAGCTCCCGACCAGCTCGCTTTGCTTGCGGAACGCTACGGCTGAGGCTTTAGGGGCTTCATGAGCGAAACCTTCCTGGTGGGCCGCCTGGCCCTGGTGACCGGCGCGAGCCGGGGAATCGGCGCGGCGACGGCGGAGGCGCTGGCGGCGGCCGGCGCGCACGTCGTCCTTACCGGGCGCACCGCCGACGCGCTCGAGGCGGTCGAGGAGCGGATCCACGCCGCCGGCGGCCACGCCACGATCGCGCCGCTCGACCTCACGGAGAGCGACGGCGTCGCCCGCCTCGCCGATGCCGTCGCCGAGCGCTGGCAGGCGCTCGATCTGCTCGTCCTCAACGCCGCGATGCTGGGCAGCCTCACGCCGGTCGCCCAGATCGACGGCAAGGAGTTCAACCGCGTCCTGACGCTGAACGTGCTGGCGAGCCAGGCGATGATCGCCGGCTTCGACCCGCTACTGAGGAAGAGCGAGGCGGGGCGGCTGGTCGCCCTCACCTCGAGCGTCGGCCGCAATCCCCGCGCTTATTGGGGCGCCTACGGGGCCTCCAAGGCGGCGCTGGAGACTTTGGTCCTGGCCTATGCCGAGGAAGTGAAGAACCTCGCGCCGCTCAAGGTCGCCATCGTCGATCCCGGCGCCACCGCGACCAGGATGCGCGCCCGCGCCTATCCCGGCGAGGACCAGGCGGAGCTGAAGCCGCCCGAGCGGGTCGCCGAGGCGATCCTCGCTTTGCTCCGCCGCGACTTCGAAACCGGCGAGCGGCTGGAGCTCGGCCGCTAAAGGCCGCCCGGCGCCATCGCCGAGAACGGCTGGGCCTTCACCAGCGTCACCTGCGCCACATCGATGCCGCCGCCGCGAAAGCCGCCTTCGCAATACATGAGGTAATAAAGCCACAGCCGGTGGAACGCCTCGTCGAAGCCGGCGGGCAGGCGCCCTTCCCCCACCGCCTCGTCGTAGCGGAGCCGCCAGCGCTTCAGCGTCTCGGCATAATCCGGGCCGTAGCCCGCGCGGTCGCGCCATTCGAGGCCCGCGGCGGCGGCCAGCGCGGCGAAGCGCCCCTCCTCGATCAGCATGCCGCCGGGGAAGACGTAGGTCTGGATGAAGTCGGCATTGGCCGCATAGGCCTCGAACAAGGCGTCGCGGATCGAGATGAATTGCAGGCCGGCCCGGCCGCCCGGCTTCAGCGCGCGGGCGATCGCGCCCAGATAAGCGGGCCAATAATCCTGCCCCACCGCTTCCGCCATCTCGACGCTGGCGACGGCGTCGAAGCGGCCCGCGATGTCCCGATAATCTTCGAGGCGGACCTCGACCCAGTCCGAAAGTCCCGCCTTCGCCATCCGAGCCTCGGCGAACGCCTTCTGCTCTTCCGACAGGGTCAGACCGACGACATTGGCGCCGTAATCGCGCGCCGCCATCTCAGCCAGCGAGCCCCAGCCGCAGCCTATGTCGAGCAGCCGGTCGCCGGGCTTCAGGTCGAGCCGGTCGAGAAGCAGGCGCAGCTTTCTCTCCTGGGCGCTCTCGAGCGTCTCGCCGGCCGCCGCCGGCTCGGCGAAGACCGCGCTCGAATAGGTCATCGAGGAGTCGAGCCAAAGGCGGTAGAAGTCGTTGCCGAGGTCGTAATGGTGGGCGATATTCTCCCGCACTCGCGCCTTGCGATTGCCGCGCAGACGATGGGCGAGGCGGTTGACGAGGCGGAACAGGCCCTTGGCCCGGGCCGTGTTCCCCAGGCTCTCGCCGTTGCGTACGAACAGGTCGAACAAGGGCACCGGATCGGGCGACGACCATTCGCCGAGCGCCCAGGCCTTGTACCAGCCGACCGAGCCGGACGCGGCGAGCCGCGCCAGCGCGTTCCAGCTCGCCAGGCGCACGACCGCTTCCGGCCCCGCCCCGCGGCCGCCCAGCCGCCGCGTGCGCCCGTCGGGAAGCGTCAGCGCCACCGCGCCCTGCTCCAGCCCCGCGTCGATCCGGTCGAGCACGGTCCGATCCAGGACGGCCCGGAAGCTCCCCGCCAACAGCCGCGAGACCACCCCGCCGCCGGTCGCGAAGGCGCGGTCGGCTGAGACGAGATGGCGGCCGCGCGGCTGGTCGGTCATACCTCGCTTGGTGGCTCGCCCGGCCGGGGAGCGCAAGCCATTGCCTCGCTCCGCACGCTCGGTCAGATCGCGTGGGGTTCCTTGCCGACCATCCAGCTCTGGCCCTTGGCGACGAGCGCCTGGAGGTCGGGCGTCTTGCCTGCGCTGGCTTCCTCATTCTGGCGGACGACGGCGCTCTCGAAGGTCGGCGCCGGATCCTCGTAGAGCACGCCCAAAGCGGTCGGGAAGGCCCCGGACGGCATCTCGACCAGCATGTGCGCGATCGAGCGGTTCCTGGGATCGTGGACCAGCACGCCGGCGCTTTCCCAATCCCCGTCCGCGACGTCGACCGTCTTCAGCGCCAGCGCTTCGCGGTCGAGCGCGATGCCTTTGGCGCCGCCCGCGAACAGCATCGGCTCGCCCGCCTTCAGCCACAGCTGGTTGCCGGCATTCTCCTTGGCGGTGAACGGCGCGAACACGTCGTCATTGTAGACGATGCAATTCTGGTAGATCTCGACGAACGAGGCGCCCTTGTGGCCGTGCGCGGCCTTCAGCACGTCGACGAGATTCTTGTGGACGTCGATGCCGCGAGCGACGAAGCGCGCGCCCGAGCCCAAGGCGAAGGCGCAGGGGCTGGCCGGCCGGTCGACCGAGCCGAACGGCGTCGAAGGGCTGCGCGTGCCGACGCGGCTGGTGGGAGAATATTGCCCTTTCGTAAGGCCGTATATCTCATTGTTGAAGAGGAGGATCTGGCAGTCGAGGTTGCGGCGCAGCACGTGCATGCTGTGGTTGCCGCCGATCGACAAAGCGTCGCCGTCGCCGGTGATGATCCACACGTCGAGCTCGGGATTGGCGAGCTTGATGCCCGTGGCGAAGGTCGGCGCCCGGCCGTGGATGGTGTGGAAGCCGTAGGTCTCCATATAATAGGGAAACCGCGACGAGCAGCCGATCCCCGACACGAACACGACATTCTCCGGCCGCACGCCGAGCTCCGGCATCGTCCGCTGCACCGCCTTCAGCACGGCATAATCGCCGCACCCCGGGCACCAGCGCACTTCCTGGTCGGTCGCGAAATCCTTCGCGGTGAGCTTGACCATCTCGGTCATCGAAACATCCTCATCGTCATGCGCTCTTCTTCAGACGCTCGAGCTCGCGCCGCGTCGCGTCGATTACGAATTGCCTCGGGTCGCTCGCAACCTGAACGATCTCCTTGAGGAGCCCGCGAGGGACGTCGACGTGAACGTCCTGGGCCGAAGGCGGAATATCGACCTCGATCGGGACGAGCCCCACCCACTGCTCGTCCAGCGGATCGTCCGGATCGTCGTCCAGCCACTCGATCGCATCCTCGAGCCGGTACGCGCTCGGCTCGGGGATCGATTCGCCATGCTCGCGCATCACTTCGATATGGCCCTGCAGCGCCTCGCGTCCCATCGCCGCGATATCCTCCAGGGTGGAGGCGGACGAGGTGCAGCCGGGAAAATCCTTGAAGACGAGGCCGTAGCCGCCTGGCGAACCGCAGATCGCTCCGAGATAGGTTTTCTTCACGCTCTCATCTCCGAAGCTTCACGCCCGATTGGCGCTCGACGGCGCGGATGGTTCCGGGTTTTACATCCTTTACCGTGAGCTTGGTCAGTTCGTTCATAATCACCTCGTCATGCCAGCGAAGGCTGGCATCCATGCCGACTGGTCTGCGGCACGGACGGATTCAGCATGGGCCCCAGCCTGCGCTGGGGCGACGGTGTTCGCGCTCATCCCACCGCCTCCTCGATCGCCGCTTCGATCTCGGCGATCTTGAAGGGCTGGCCGCTGGTCTTGGTGACGGGGCGGGCGTCGACGAGATACTGGTCGCGCAGCAAGGTCTTCAATTGCCCCGTGTTCATTTCCGGTACGATGATCCGGCCATAAGACCTTAGAAGATCACCTAGATTCTTCGGCAGCGGCCAGATGTGGCGCAAGTGGATGTGGGCCACGTCGAGGCCCCTGGCCCGCGCCCGGCGCACCGCCTGGTGGATCGGCCCGTAGGTCGAGCCCCAGCCCACCACCGCCAGCGCCCCGCCCGCGTCGCCGAGGCACACCGCCTGCTCGGGCAGCGTGTCGGCGACGCCCAGCACCTTGGCGGCGCGGGTGTCGGTCATCTTCTGGTGGTTGTCGGGCGCATAGTCGATGTGGCCGGTGCCGAAATTCTTCTCGATGCCGCCGACCCGGTGGGTGAGGCCCGGCGTCCCCGGCTTGACCCAGATGCGGGCGAGCTTGGCATCCCTCTCATAGGGGTTGAAGCTCTCTCCCTCCGCCGGAACCGTGTCGTAGAATTGGACCGGAAACGGCTGATAAACCGACATATCCGGCACGCGCCAGGGCTCGGCGGCGTTGGCGATATAGCCGTCGGTGAGCAGCATCACCGGCGTCATGTAGGTGACGGCGATCCGGCACGCCTCGATCGCGCAGTCGAAGGCGTCGGCGGGCGAGCGCGCGGCGATCACCGGCATCGGCGCGTCGCCGTTGCGGCCGTAGACCGCCTGGTAGAGGTCCGACTGCTCGGTCTTGGTGGGAAGGCCGGTCGACGGGCCGCCGCGCTGCGAGTTGACGATCACCAGGGGCAATTCAGCCATGATGGCGAGCCCCATCGCTTCGGCCTTGAGCGCGATACCGGGCCCCGAGGAAGAGGTGACGCCGAGGCTGCCGGCATAGGAGGCGCCGATCGCCGAGCCGATCGCGGCGATCTCGTCCTCCGCTTGGAAGGTGGTGACGCCATATTCCTTGAGCCGCGACAGATGGTGGAGGATCGCCGACGCCGGTGTGATCGGGTAGCCGCCGAAGAACATCTTGAGGCCGGCCAGCCGCGCTCCCGCGACCAGCCCCAGCGAGATCGCCTCGGCGCCGGTCACCGTGCGGTAGAGGCCGGGCTCGGCCGGCGCCGGCGAGAGGTGCTGCTGGTGGAGCTGGCCGCCGATCTCGGCGGTCTCGCCATAAGCGTGGCCGGCGTTCAAGGCGGCGATATTGGCTTCGGCCAGCTCGGGCGCCTTGGCGAACTTGGTCCTCAGCCACTCGATCAGCGGCGCCCGCTCGCGGTCGAACATCCAGAGCGCGAGGCCCAAGGTCCACATGTTCTTGCAGCGCAAAGCCTCCTTGTTGCCGAGGCCGAACGGCTTCACCGCGTCGAGGGTGAGCTGCGAGATGTTGAAGGCGATCACCTGCCATTTGGCGAGGCTGCCGTCCTCCAGCGGATTGGCCGCATAGCCCGCCTTGGCGAGGTTGCGCGCCCCGAACTCGCCCTGGTCGGCGATGATCAGGCCGCCGGGCTTGAGGTCCGCGACGTTCACCTTGAGCGCCGCGGGGTTCATCGCCACGAGCAGATCGGGCGCATCGCCGGCGGTGTCGACCGCGGTCGAGCCGAAATTGATCTGGAAGGCGGAGACGCCGAACGTGGTGCCCTGCGGCGCGCGGATCTCGGCGGGGAAATCCGGGAAGGTGGCAAGGTCGTTGCCGGCCAGCGCGGTGGAGAGCGTGAACTGGCCGCCGGTCAGCTGCATGCCGTCACCGCTGTCGCCGGCGAAGCGGACGACGACCGCCTCCGCCGCCGGGCGCGCGCCGGCTTCTTCGGGGGTAAGGAGGTGGGTGGCGGTCGCCATCGTCGATCCTGAAAACGTGTAAGGCCGCCCCTTCTATCCGCGGATCGCCGATTGCCCAAGGCCCGCGCCGCGAAAAGAAAGGGGGCGGCGCTTCTAGCGGGGCGCGACCGGAAAGGCCCTGCCCCCGTTTGCAGGCAAATCCGTCGCCCCAGCGAAGGCTGGGGCCCATGCTGAATCGGTGCCATCACCGACGCATGCGGGCTCACCCCACTTACGACGCTGGTCGAATCTCTACGGCAGCATGGGCCCCAGCCTGCGCTGGGGCGACGGGTCAGGGCCGGGGCCTCGTTTTTGGGGCGCGGGGGTCGCAGCAATCCGTCGCCCAACCCCCGATCAGTTGCCGGTACGGCTGCCCTCGCCCACCAGCTGGCGGGTGTTGCGGGATTCCGTCTCGGCCTGCGCGGCCCATTGGGCTTCGGTGCGGCAGACGCGGCGCTCGGGGATGTGGCTGTTGCTCACGATCTCGACGCGGCAGATCTTCTTGGCCTTGGGCTCCCCCTCGACCTTGTCCTTGGCGACGGCGGCGCCGGCCAGCAGCATGGCGGCGGCGAGCGCCGCCAGATTCGTCAGGTTACGCATGATCCCTCCCGGAGAAAGAGCGTGCCCTCTCCCGTGCGGGACGAGATAAGTCAAGCGGCATAAGCATTTAGCGCAGGATATCGCGACGAAACGCCCCGCCTTGGCGGCGGCCTCGCGAGGGCATAGGAATGCCGGGCCCGAGGAGGAATCCCAGTTGACCGAGCCCTTCGTCCGTCCCGACGTCCGTACCTTCCTGGATTATCTCAACAATCTGCCCGGCCCGCGCAGCCACGAGCTCGGCCCCGCCGAGGCGCGGCGACTGATGCTCGCGTCCCGGGAGGTCGCCGACGCGCCGACCGGCGCGCTCGCCTCGATCCGCGACCTCGCCTGCCCCGGCCCCGACGGCAGCGAGCTGCGCCTCCGCCTCTACGACGCGCGGGAAACGCGGAACGCTGGGCCCCTCTTCCTCTTCTTCCACGGCGGCGGCTTCGTGCTCGGCGATCTCGACACCCACGAGCCCTTCTGCGCCGAGCTGGCCCGCGCGCTCGATCTGCCGGTGCTCGCCGTCGATTACCGGCTCGCGCCCGAGCACCCCTTCCCGGCCGGAGCCGAGGATTGCATCGCCGCCGCGCGCTGGGCGGCGCAGAGTCCGGCGGCGCTCGGCCGCGGCGTCACCGGCCTGATCCCCTGCGGCGACAGCGCCGGGGGCAATCTCGCCATCGTCGTCAGCCTCGCCTTGCGCGACGCGCCGGCGGCGGTGCCGGTGCTCGCGCAATGGCCGATCTATCCCGCCGCAGACCCGGCCAAGGGCTATCCCTCCTACCAGGATTTCGCCCAGGGCTATCTGCTCACCGGCGAGGGGATGGACTGGTTCGACGCCTGCTACCGGCCGGTGAAAGCCGATTGGCGCTATTCCCCTTTGCTCAAGAGCCAGGCCGGCATGCCCCCCACCCTCGTCGTCACCGCCGGCCTCGATCCGATCCGCGACCAGGGCCGCGCCTACACCGCCGCCTGCGCCGAGGCCGGCGTGCCCACCATCTTCCGCGAGGCACGGGGCAACATCCACGGCTTCATCAATTTGAGACGAGCGATCCCCTCGTCCGAAGCGGACCTCGCCGGATGCTTCGAGGCGCTGAAGCTGTTGCTGGGGGAGAGCAAGGCGCGATGACACAGGCCATCAGCCGTCACCCCGGACTTGATCCGGGGTCCACCTTCCCTTCTCCACCGCCGCCAGAAGGTGAATGCCGGCTCAAGTCCGGCATGACCAGTGTCCCGGAAGCCCGCCCGTGACCGACCCCTCATCCCTCCCCTACCGCCCCGCCGCCGGCGTGATGCTGCTCAACCGCGAGAACAAGGTGTTCGTCGCGCAGCGGCTCGATTCGACGCTGGAGGCCTGGCAGATGCCGCAGGGCGGGCTCGATCCCGGCGAGGAGCCGCTCGCCGGGGCGCTGCGCGAGCTGGAAGAGGAGACCGGCATTCCGCCCGGCAAGGTCGAGATCCTCCACCGGCTCGAGCGCACCTTGTTCTACGATCTGCCCGCCGATCTCGTCGGCAAGCTGTGGAAGGGGCGCTGGCGGGGCCAGGAGCAGCATTGGTTCCTCGCCCGCTTCCTCGGCGAGGATGGCGACGTCGATCTGGAGACCGCGGAGCCCGAATTCCGCGCCTGGCGCTGGGCCGACCCCGCCGAGCTCCCGGCGATGATCGTCCCCTTCAAGAAGCAGCTCTACGAGGCTGTGCTCGCCGCCTTTCGTCCCTGGCTGTAGGGGCGGCGGCGGCCACCCGGCGCTCGCCCGGCTGCGACCCGGCATCGACGCGGCATGGATCTGGCAGCCTCACCGCCTGCTCGCCGCATTCGTCCGCGGCGGCCGCCGTCGCGCGGGGTCGGCGCCCGGGTTTCGGCTCCGATTCGCCCCGGAAGCCGTCCGTCCGACGACGGGCCACGGCGGCGTTTCGACAACCTCCGTCATTCCGGCGGAGGCGGGACCTTTGAGTAAGTGGGGTCGAGGCTAGCTTTGCCCATGTTTCTGGCTGAGCGAGGCAGGTGCGCGGGTTTGACGGGGAGCTGGCGCTGGGTTTTCAGGCGCGGGGCCGGGCGGCTCAGGCGGCTCGGTCGGCGGCTCGGGCGAGGTTCCAGGCGACGAGGGTGAGGAAGGTTGCGGCGGCGTTGCGTGCCAGCCCCATGTAGCGCATCCGGGCGAG
>JBJMTY010000032.1:0-8161 GCA_045811445.1 Allosphingosinicella sp.
ACCCAGCTAAGGAGGCACTTGTCACGGACACGGAGCGGCCCTCTGAGTCAGCCGCGAACAAGTCTAGCAAGATGTCCCACTCAGCCTCGCCGAAGAGATCGGCTCCGAGGACATTTTCGCGAGCGCGACGTTCTTGGTACAAAGCTCGGGCAAACGCACCTAGCCTACCCTCAAACGGAGTCAGTTCGGCGCTTATCGTTACACGAAAGGGTCCGACCCGCAGTTGGGCTGTGTTTTCGTCCACGTCTCTCGATAACGTCCGCTAAGCGCTTCAGCGTTTGCAAATAGGACATCGACAGCGGGTCTAATATCGCCGTAAATGTTTATTCTAGGGACGAAATTCACCTATTTCCTTCCAATCTCAAGGACAGCTAGCGCCAATGTGGATGAGCCTTGCTCCGATTTGGCGACAAAAACATCCGATATGGAGAAGCGTTACGCGCTGCGCCGCAGGCGGGCGGGATTGAGATGGCGTACCACATCCCCCGTCTTTCCGCCTGCGATCGTGAACGGAAGCTCCGGCTGCGTGGGGTCGAGGGGCCGCGGCATCACCGGCGGCCGCCGTTTTCTGCGGGAGAAGGCGGCGATCTCAAGCTGCGGCGCGTGCGGAAGATCTGGCCTCACCCCCGCAAACCATTCCTTTATCGACACGATCTGCAGCTTCGGCTTGCGCCCTTGCGCGGTGTTCACGAACCCGGCTTCCCCAGCTTCGCGGGTCATCTCGTCCGTAGGAGGATGCAGGCATATGAAAAGGCCCATCTCTGCGCTCTCGCGCTCTAGAACCCCCCGGAACTCCCGTACCATTGGAGAGCCGACATTTTGTCCTCCTTTTACGGACATCAGTAGGCGCCCATAATCAGAGCGACCGACACCCTGCGGGAAGTAGAGTTCCCCGTCGATGCCACGGTCCTTACCCTTCTTAATCTCTCTCACCGCATGCGGATCGAACAGGTAGTTGGCCCACCACTGGAACTGGTATTTGTCCCGCGAGGCCAAGGCCTCGGCCTGCTCGAAAGACGCGGGTATCCCATACACGCCGAACTTCGCGGTCCCGCGAAATTCGCGATCTAGGCGACCTTCGATGACGCGGATGGCGTGGTAAGCAATGTCAGCCCCAATCCACTTCCTTCCAGCCCTTTGCGCGGCCTCGATGGTTGTGCCGCAGCCGCAGAACGGATCAAGCACAGTGTCTCCCGGCTTCGAAGATGCTTGTATGATCCGTTCGAGGAGCGCCAACGGCTTCTGAGTGGGGTACCCAATGCGCTCGGCAGCGCTCTGGTTGATGCGGTCGATGTCCGTCCAGACATCGCCAACGACCACTTTTCGGGTAGCGGGGTCGAAAGGCTCCGCTGCCCGCCTCCTCGGGAAGCCATTACGGCTCGGCCAGTGGATCAGACCCGCAGAGTCCCAAGCGTCCATGGTCCCGTGAGTGTTCGCCCAGTGACGGCCATACTTTCCCGGGTCGTATCCTCGCCACGGCTCTCCGCTCGCGCCTCTCATCGTAGCCCCTGGCGCGGTCAACTCGAATGTTTGGTACTTCAGCCCACCAGCGCCCGTAATAAGAGTGTGTGGGAGCTTGGCCGCGTCTGCCTTGATGCGGATCGGCTCAAACTGGAAGCTGTCCCCGGCAGAGTAGAACAGTAGGACGTCGTGCAGACGTGGCCATCTCCCGGTGGTGGCTCGAGCATTCGTCCGCTTCCAAATTATCTCTGAGCGGAAGAACTGCGGCCCGAATAATCCATCTAGGATTATCTTTAGGTAGTGGCTCGCCGTGGGGTCACAGTGGAGGTAGAGGCTTCCAGTCGGCTTGAGTACTCGACGCAGCTCGTGCAGCCTAACTGTCATGATCACGAGATAAGCCATCATATCGCTGCGACCCAGCGCTGACCTGAGAGCGTCCACGAAACGGGCGGTCCTGCCCCGAATATGGGTCATTATGTCGTCGAGTGCTCTGTCCGCCTCCGGTCCCCACGTCCAGGTATCTCGGAAGGCCTCAGCTTGAGCAGCGCCTTTCTCACTGGCCGGCGTTTCGAAGAGGACGTTGTACCGCGCTTCGGAGTTAAACGGTGGGTCGAGGTACACGAGGTCCACGCTGGCGTCCGCCACCTCACCGCGCAAAACGTCGAGGTTGTCGCCGAAGTACAGCTTGTTCATCCGCCAGCCCCCCAAGAGCAAGACCGCATATCGCTGATTGGTTAACGCTCGCTTCTCCTAACGCGGACGTGGAATCGATTTTTAGTATGCCGGTCAACAACCTGACGGCCGATCAACATCGACAGTTTGAACTCGCGACATTTTTGCAACAGAGTGGCTACTCTAGAATCTAACTGGAAACCGGTGTATCTCTGGCCACAGCACGCCGCTTTTACAAAGAGCCGGCGCTCGCTCTGCGCGCGTCCTGTGGCCCCGCGTAACGGCTCCAGTCGGTTTGAAACATGGTCCATTTTGCTGGCAATCCTGCGAGGTGTTTCGGGAGAACGGCAGGTCGCTCCGTTCCGGATGTGATAAGGCCCTCCGGAGCCGACCCTTCCTCCGTTTCGGACGCACCTCCTCCCACTTCTGCCCCGCCGAGGCGCAGCTTCTCCCGGTCTTCGGGGGAGGGCTTCATGCATAAAACGATCCTGGGTATTGCCGCGCTCGCCACGGCGGCCGTCATCGCCATGCCGGCGCCGGCGCAGGCGTGGGGCGCCGACGGGCACCGCACCGTCTGCGCTCTTGCCTACCGGCACCTCACGCCGACTTCGAAGGGGGCGGTCGATGCGCTGATCCCCGGCGACGGCACCGGGCGCAGCTTCGCCGAATCCTGCACCTGGGCGGATTCGCCGGGCAAGTTCGGCCGCGGCGGCGAGCATTTCGCAAACTATCCCCGCAATCTGCGCCGCGTCACCGCCCACGCCTGCCCCGGCGGCCGCAAATGCGTGCTGAGCGCGATCGACGAGGACGCTGCTATCCTCGGCGGTTCCGCCGTTGCCGGGGACCAGGAGAAGGCGCTGAAGTTCCTCGGCCACTGGGTCGGCGACATCCACCAGCCGCTCCACATCTCCTACCAGGACGACACCGGCGGCAACGACCTCAAGGCCAGCGGCGCCTGCCGCCGCGCCGACAACCTCCACAGCGTCTGGGACGGCTGCGTCATCCAGCAGCGCATCCTCGACCCCAAGATCCGCGACTTCGTCGCCGCCGACCTCGCGGCGGCCGAGCGTCTCGACGCGACGGTGACGGCGACGCCCGCGGCCGTGCTGCGCGGCTGGCGGATGTCTTCGCCCTGGCAATGGGCGGCCGAATCCTACGCGCTCACCACCCGCGCCCGCACCGGCTATTGCGTCCGCAAGGCCGGCGCTTGCTGGTACTCCACCGCCGACCAGAGCTTCGACAAGCTGCGCCCGCGCACCCAGGCGGTCGACGAGGCCTATCTCGACTGGGCGCGGCCGATCGTCGAGCAGCGCCTCGCCCAGGCGGGCGTCCGCCTCGCCGACCGCCTCAACCGAAGGCTCGACCCCCAATACGATCCGGCGACCGGAGCGGACCGGTGAGGGCCCCGCTCCGCGCCCTCCTTGCGCTCGCCGCCTTCGGCTTCGTTCCGCTCTGCGCGGCGCCCGCCGCCGCGGCCGCCTGCACTGCCGCCGAAAAAGCGGAGGGCAATCGAATCCTCGCTTCCTTTTCAAGCGATCCGACCAAGGTCGCCGCCGCCGTCGCGGCCCATCTGCCTTGGGGCGCGCCGGTGCCGACAATGCCCACCACGCACGAACGGATGCTCGTCCAGGACGATTACGTCATCGATTATGACGACAGCCTGCGCGTGCCGATCTGGACGGCCGAGCGCATCCAGCGGGGGCGGCTCGACGAGGGCATCGCCCGCCAGGACTGCTTCCGGGCCGATCCGCGCCTGAGCGCCGACGCCTCCTCGGCTCCCTCGGACTATGCCGAGCCCATTTACGACCAGGGCCACATGACCCCGTTCGCCGATCAGCGCTACTCGAAGATGGCCGGCATCAACTCCTTCGTCATGACGAACATGGCGCCGCAGAATTGCCAGCTGAACCGGGGCATCTGGCAGATACTGGAGCAGATCACCCGCCGGTGGGCGGCGCGCCACGACGATCTCTACGTCTTCAACGGCAGCGTCTTCGATCGCGACGGCAACGGCGTGCGCGATCCCGATTCCGCCGCGACGCACATGCGATCGAACAACGGCAGGGAGCGGGTCGCCGTCCCCAGCGCTTTCTTCAAGGTCATTGCCTTCCGCCAGCCGGACGGGACGGTCGAGACGCTCTCGGTCATGCTTCCGCACGACACGTCCAACCCGAATGGCCAGGCCGCCCTCACCTATCTTTCACAGCACATCACGGACCTCGCGACGCTCGAACGGCTGATGGGGCTCGACCTGTTCCCCGGCGCGACGAGGATCCACGAAAACCACTCTCTCTGGACGTTCGACGGCTACAAGCCGAGCTCTCTGTGTCATGCGCGCGCTCAACCGGCAGCGGGGTCGGGAGGGGGCGGGAGGTGATGCGCGCCCTCGCTTTCATCGCCGCCGCCGCCACCCTCGCTCTCGGCCCTTCGGCGCTCGACGCCTGCGCCGCGCAAGGCGGCTGCTGCCGGATCTGCTCGGCCGGCAAGGCGTGCGGCAACAGCTGCATCGCGCGGTCGAAGACGTGCCACAAGGGCAAGGGCTGCGCCTGCGACGGGTGAGCTTGCCCGCTTGCGCGTCGCCGCCTAGGCCTCGCCCGCGATGCGCATCTTCTGGGACGACAGGCAGCGCCGCCACGCGCCGGAAAGGGAGCTGCACAATGGCGGCTTCGTGCCCTTCGCCGAGACGCCCGCCCGCGCCGACGCGATCCTCGCCGCGCTCGGCCCGGCCGAGGCGCCGCGCGATTTCGGCGAAGCGCCGCTGCTCCGGGTCCACCCGCCAGACTATCTCGATTTCCTGGAGTCGGCGTGGAGCGACTGGCGCGCCGCCGGCCGCGAAGGCGACGCGGCGGGCTATGTGTGGCCGGTGGTCGGGCGACGGCCGCTGCGGCTCGACCGGATCGACGCGCGGCTCGGCCGCTACAGCTTCGACGCCTCGACGCCGATCGCCGAGGGGACGTGGGACGGCGCTTATTGGTCGGTGCAGAGCGCGCTCGCCGGGCTCGAGGCCGTGCTCGGCGGCGCGCCAGCGGCCTTCGCTTTGTGCCGGCCGCCCGGCCACCATTGCGGCGCCGATTACATGGGCGGCTATTGCTACCTCAACGCCGCCGCGGTGGCGGCGGAAGCCGCGCGTGCGGCGGGGCGGAGGCGGGTGGCGATCCTCGACGTCGACTATCATCACGGCAACGGCACGCAGGACATCTTCCTCGCTCGCGGCGACGTGCTGTTCGTCTCGATCCACGCCGATCCGGCGACCGATTACCCCTTCTACTGGGGCCATGCCGACGAGACCGGCGAAGGCGCGGGCGAAGGCGCGACGCTCAACCTGCCGCTGCCGCGCGGCACCGGCATGCACGCCTATCTCCCGGCGCTGGAGGCCGCCTTGGGCCGGATCGCCGGCTTCGCGCCGGATGTGCTGCTCGTCTCCTACGGCGCCGACACGTTCGAGGCCGATCCGATCAGCTTCTTCAAGCTCAAGACGCCCGATTATGCCGACATGGGCCGCCGCATCGCCTCGCTCGGCCTGCCGACCCTGGTGCTGATGGAAGGCGGCTATGCGGTAGGCGCGCTCGGCGCCAACGTCGCCGCGTTCCTCTCAGGCTTCTGAGGCCGCGGCGGCCCCGGGCGGCGGGCCCCGGAACGGACCGCGCAGCTGCCCGGCCAGGCTCGAGGCGTCGCCGTCGAAATCGTCGCCGAGGCCGAAGCGGGTGGCGACCAGCGCCTCGCGGTCCAGCTCGAAATAGGTGCCGAACCAGCGGTCCCACAGGCTCAGCACGTCGCCGTAATTGCTGTCGGTCTCGGCCCGGCGGCTCGAATGATGGACGTGGTGCATCGCCGGCGTGACCAGGACGCGCCGCAAGGCGGCGTCGAGCCGCGGCGGCAGGCCGAGATTGGCGTGGCTCCACAGCGCGAAGGCGACGGCGACGGCCTCATAGACCGCGAGCGCCGCCGGGTCGAAGCCGAAAGCGACGGTCACAGCGGCCAGCCAGGGCGCGACATAGGCCAATTCGAGCGGATGGTTCCTGAGGCCGGTCGACAGATCGAGGCGGACGTCGGCATGGTGGACGCGGTGCGCGCGCCACAGGATCGGTACGGCGTGCGAGGCGCGGTGGATGAGCCACACCGCGAGGCTGCGCAGGAGGAGGGTCGCGGGGATCGCGGCGGCGGCGGGAAAAGCGACGGCGTGCATCAGGCCGATGCCGTGCCGCGCCGCCCAGGCCGCGCTCGCCACGGTGGAAACCGGGAGCAGGGTGGCGAGGCCGGCATTGAGGAGGCCGAGGCCGAAATTGGCCGGGATGCGGCCGCGCGGCTCCTCGCCGCCGCGGTGGAGCGGCCGCCATTGCTCCGCCGCCGCCAGGGCGAAGAGCAAGGCCCAGAACAGGCCGAAGGCGAGCCATGCCGCGCCGTCGCGGGGAAAGCCGCTCAGCATCGCGCGGTTCGGCAAGGGGGATCGGTTGACACCATCGGTTCGCAGGCGTCATCTAGCCCGACGTTCGATCGAGAGGGAGTCCGTTATGTCGAAGCTGGTGCGTTTCCCGGCCGCCGCCGCTCTGTTTGCGACCGTGGCGACCGACGCCGCCTTCGCGGGGGTCATCCCGACACCCGGCCCGGCCATCGGCGCGGGCGCGCCGGCTCTGGCCGTCTTCGCCGCCGGCTATTGGCTGATCCGCCGCCGCAAGCGGGGCTGATCGGCGCTTCGGCCGCGGCGGCCATGGCGAGCCTCGCCGTCCCGGGCGGCCGGGTGCCGACCGCGCGGGCCCCGCTCTTTCTCGGCCTGATCCTGCTGGCGTCGCTCAATGCCTTCGCGGGACCGGCCCTGCGCATCCTCGCCGAGCGCGGCCTCGCTTATGCTGCGTTCGAGCTGTTCGGGATCAGCGCCATCCTCTGGCTTGCCCTGGCCGCGGCGCTCGCCTTGCTGCGCGAGGCGCCGCCGCGCCCGCTTCGCCGCTTCGACCCCTGGATCGGCGCGGCGACGGTGGCCGCCGCCCTCGTCCCGTCGGCGTCGGCAAGCGCGGTCGCGCTGACGCTGGTCGGGCTTCACCTGTTCGCCACCGCCCCGGCCGGGTCGGCGGAGCGCCGCGCCGGCCTGATCGCGCTGGCGATGACCGGGCCGCTGCTGTGGGGGCGGTTCCTGCTGGCCTTGTTCGGCGGCCCCCTGCTCGCCGCCGACACCTGGCTGGTCGGCGCGGCGACCGGCGCCGCGCACGCCGGCAACATCCTTGCCTTCGCCGACGGCAGCGGCCGGATCGGCGTAGCGCCGGGCTGCTCGTCGTGGCAGGGCATGTCGCTCGCCATCCTGATGTGGGTGACGGTCAACCAATGGTTCCGCGTCCCGTTCAGCCGGCGCGCGGCCGCGACCTGCGCCGCCGCGCTCGCCGCGACGGTGGCGATCAACGTCGCCCGGATCGGCGCGATGGTCCGCTTCCCCGCTCATCTCGAAGCGATCCACGTCGGCTGGGGCTGGCATCTGGCGATGTGGGCGACTCTCGTCTCGGTGACCGCCATCTGCCTGTGGGGGGCGCGGCGTGAAGCCTTCGCCTAGCCTCGCCCTGACCCTGCTGCTGCTCGGCGCGAGCCTCGGCCTCAAGGCCGCGACGGCCGCCGATCCGCCGCAGAGCGACCCGGCCGCGTTCAACGCGGCGGCGGCCGGCATGCTGAGGGCCGCGGGCCTCGCCGTTACCGCCGAGCGCCGCCGCTTCGGCACCCTGCTCCATGGCGGCCGCGGCGCGTGCCGGATCGTCCTGGGCGAGGACGATCCGCACGGCACCTATGCCGAGCTCTACCGGCGCCTTGCCGTGCCGGCCGGGCCGCTCCGCTTCGCCTGGCGGGGCCGCGTCTACGCGCAGGCTCCGCGCAAGACGGCGCTGCTGCATTTCTATGCCTGGCGCGAGCTGGCGCGGGCGGGGATCCGCACGCCGCGCGCGCCGGTCACCGCCTGGGCCGCCTCGCCGGCCTGCGCGGGCGTGCCGCTCGACTGGCGCCGGGTCGCCGCGTTGCCGGCCTGAATCGTCAGAGCGGCAACGCGAGCTCG
>JBJMTY010000033.1:0-6433 GCA_045811445.1 Allosphingosinicella sp.
ATCATCCCGGGCATGAGCGTCGCGCCGGGGAGGTCGACCACACTGGCGCCGGCGGGCACGGCGAGGCCCGGCCCCACCGCCTCGATCCGGTCGCCGCGCACCAGCACCTGCCAGCCCTCGTGCGGCCGCGGGTCGGCGCCGTCGAATACCCGCGCGGGCCGCAGCAGCATTGCCTGCGGCCCCTCGGCCGGCGCGGGAGCGGCGAGAAGCAACGCGAAGAGAGCGATCAGGAAGCGCATGGATTATCCTCAGGCGAGCCGCTAGGCGGGCGGCGCCACCATAAGCGGAGCGGGCCTTGGCGCAATATGAGCTTGTCTGCGGCCTCGAGGTCGACACCCGGCTCAAGCGCTTCCTGGAGGAGGAGGCGCTGCCCGGCACCGGCATCGCCGCGTCCGACTTTTGGTTCGGCTTCTCGGCCCTGCTGCGCGACCTCACGCCGGAGAATCGCCGCCTGCTGAGGAAGCGCGACGACCTCCAGGCGCGGATCGACGAGCGGCTCGCCGCCTTGGGCGGAATCGCCCCCGATCCCGCCGCCGAAGCGGAGTTCCTGCGCGAGATCGGCTATCTCGTCGATCCGCCCGCCCCCTTCACGATCGGCACCGAGGGGGTCGATCCCGAAGTGGCGAGCGTCGCCGGCCCGCAGCTCGTCGTCCCGGTCTCGAACGCGCGCTACGCGCTCAACGCCGCCAATGCCCGCTGGGGCAGCCTCTACGACGCGCTCTACGGCACCGACGCGCTCGGCGAGCCGCCGCCGCCGGCGGCGGGCGGCTACGATGCCGAACGCGGCGCCCGCGTTGTCGCCTGGGGCCGCGCCTTCCTCGACGAGATCGCCCCGCTCGCCGCCGGCACCCACGCCGAGGTAAACGAGTATCGGATCGAGGACGGCGCTCTCGTCACCGACCGCGGCCCCCTCGCCGATCCCTCCCTCCTCGCCGGCTGGCAGGGCGGCGCGATCCTGCTCCGCCACCATGGCCTCCACGTTGAGATCGTCCTCGATCCCGATCACCCCGTCGGCCGCGCCGACAAGGCCAATGTCGCCGACATCCTCCTCGAAAGCGCGCTCACCGCGATCATGGACTGCGAGGACAGCGTCGCGGCCGTCGACGCCGAGGACAAGATCCTCGTCTACCGCTACTGGCTCGGCCTGATGAAAGGCGACCTGGCCGCCCGCTTCGCGAAAGGCGGCCGCGAAACCGAGCGCCGCCTCGCCCCCGACCGCGTCTACGAGACGGCCCAAGCCCCGCTCACCCTCAAGGGCCGGGCGCTCATGTTCGTGCGCAACGTCGGCCATCTGATGACCAACCCGATGCTGCGGCTGGACGGCGAGGAAGCGTTCGAGGGCCTCGCCGACGCCGTAATCACCGCGCTCGCCGCGCTCCACGACCTCAGAGGCGCCCGCGCCAACAGCCCCGCCGGCGCGGTCTACATCGTCAAGCCGAAGATGCACGGGCCCGAGGAAGCGGCCCTGGCCGAGCGGCTGTTCGCCCGGGTCGAGGATCTGCTCGGCCTCGAGCGCAACGCAATCAAGATCGGGCTGATGGACGAGGAGCGCCGCACCAGCCTCAACCTCGCCGCCTCGATCCATGCCGTGAAGGACCGCATCGCCTTCATCAACACCGGCTTCCTCGATCGCACCGGCGACGAGATCCACACGTCGATGCGTTTGGGGCCGATGATCCGCAAGGGAGAGATGAAATCGGCGCCGTGGCTCGCCGCTTATGAGGACAACAATGTCTACACCGGCCTCGCCTGCGGCTTTGCCGGGCGCGCGCAGATCGGCAAGGGCATGTGGGCGATGCCGGACCTGATGGCCGACATGATGGCGCAGAAGATCGCCCACCCCCGCGCCGGGGCGAGCACCGCCTGGGTCCCCTCCCCCACCGCCGCGACTTTGCACGCCGTCCATTACCACCGCGTCGATGTCGCCGCCCGCCAGCGCGCGCTCGCCGCCCGGCCGCCCGCCAGGCTCGCCGACATGCTGCTCATCCCCGTCGCCGCCGATCCGCGGTGGAGCCCGGCGGAAGTGCGCGAGGAGCTCGACAACAACGTCCAGGGCATATTGGGCTATGTGGTGCGCTGGATCGACCAGGGCGTCGGCTGCTCGAAGGTGCCGGACGTCCACGACATCGGCCTGATGGAGGACCGCGCCACCTGCCGCATCTCGAGCCAGCACGTCGCCAACTGGCTGCTCCACAACATCGTCTCGGCCGACGAGGTCGAGGCCGCCTTGCGCCGCATGGCCGCCATCGTCGACCGGCAGAATGCGGGCGACCCCTTCTACCGCCCGATGGCACCGGACCCGGCGGCGAGCCTCGCCTTCCAGGCCGCCCGCGCGCTCGTCCTCGAAGGCGCTCTTCAGCCTTCCGGCTATACCGAGCCCCTGCTCCACGCCTACCGGCTCAGGCTGAAGGACGGCTAGAGCATTAGCCGTTCAATGGAATCGTCACCCCGGACTCGATCCGGGGTCCACCTTCTTCGATCTGCTGGAAGCAAGAAAAAAGGTGGATGCCGGATCAAGTCCGGCATGACGAGACGGGACCTGACTTTTCACCCACCCTGGGAGCCGCGCCGCGGCCGCCGCGGCTTCTCGACCAGGGCCTGGAGCCTGCGCTTGGCGCGCTGGCAGCGGATCATCGCGGCATTGGCGGTGATGCCGAGCACGGCCGCCATCTCAGCATAGCTGAAGCCTTCGAAGCAGAGCAGGATCGCCTCGCGCTGGCCGACCGGCAGATACTGGAGCGCGCCGCGCAGGCGCTGCTCCTCCTGGCTCCTCAGCGCCAGCTCGTCGGGCCTCGGCGCGGGCGAGGCGAGGTCGCCGGAGAGCTGCACCTGCCGCGGCTCCCGCGCCCGCCGCGCGACATGCGAGATGCAGCGCCGCCGCGCAATCGCGACGACGAAGGTCTTCAGCGAGGAGTCGCCCCGGAAGCGCGGCAAGGCCGTCCAGATTGCGAGGAACACGTCCTGGACCAGCTCGCGCTGCAGCGCCGGATCGACCTCGTAGGATGTGACGATGCGGCCGATCGGGCGGGTGCACGTCTCCGACACCTCGCGGAACAGGATGTCCGCCAGGCTTTCGGGCGCCACGGCCGCCCGGTTCGTGGTAAGACCCCTACTTGCCACGCGCTTTTCTTGCCTGAGGCTCCACGCTTTTGCAAACAGGCGGCGAAGGGGACGAGGAAATGTCGGGACAGGCGAGCGGCGGCGGCACCAGCGAGGTCCGCGAGGCGATGCGCTTCGACGTCGCGCGGCTGGAGGATTGGCTGCGACGGGAAGTGCCGGGGATCGCCGGGCCGCTCGCGGTCGAGCAGTTCAGCGGCGGCCAGTCCAACCCGACCTACAAGCTCACCGGCCCCGGCGGCGCCTACGTGCTGCGGCGCAAGCCGCCCGGCCGGCTCCTCCCCGGCGCCCACGCCGTCGACCGCGAATATCGCGTCCTCGCCGCGCTCGGGGCCGAGGGCTTCCCGGTGCCCAGGGTGCATGGCCTCTGCCTCGATGAAAGCGTGATCGGCACGCCTTTCTACGTGATGGACATGGTAGAAGGCCGGATCTTCTGGGACGCCGCTTTCCCCGAAATCGCCCGCGAGGACCGGCCGCTCTACTGCGACGCGATGAACGCGACCATCGCCCGGCTCCATTCGATCGACCCCGAGGCGGCCGGCCTCGGCGACTATGGCAAGCCCGGCAATTATTTCGAGCGCCAGATCGGCCGCTGGTCGAAGCAATATCTCGCCGACGCCGACGCCGGCCGCGTCCCCGCCATGGACCGCCTCGTGGAGTGGCTGCCCGCCAACATCCCGGCCGGCGCCGGCGACGAATCCCGCATCATCCACGGCGATTTCCGCTCCGACAACATGATCTTCCACCCGGTCGAGCCGCGCGTCGTGGCGGTGCTCGACTGGGAGCTCTCGACGCTCGGCCACCCGCTCGCCGACTTCACCTACCATCTCATGGTCTACCGCATGCCCGCCGGCGTCTCGACCGGCCTCGCCGGCCGCGACCTCGCCACGCTCAACATCCCCTCCGAAGCGGATTATGTCGCGGCTTATTGCCGCCGCACCGGCCGCGACGGCATCGCCGACGTCGATTTCTACATGGCCTTCAACATGTTCCGCCTCGCCGCCATCGTCCACGGCATCAAGGGCCGGCTGGCGCGGGGCAGCGCGTCCTCGGCGCAGGCGGACCGCATGGCGTCGCGGCTGGAGCCGCTCGCCGAGCTCGCCTGGGCGCAGGCGGTCCGCGCCGGCGGGCGCTAGCCCTCGACCGCCTTTCCCTCTAGCCTCGCCAGCTTGGAGGGGCGGATGGCGCGGGAGAGGCCCGACAGGAAGCTGAGGCGCGCGCTGCGCCAGGTGGGGCCGGCGCGGCTGGCCGGCACCGCCGCCTTCCTGCTCGTCGCCCTTTTCGCCGCCCGCTTGTCCTGGGCGCTGCCCTTGGCCGGCGACGCCGAGCGGGCGCTCTACGACATGCGCTTCGTCCACGCCGCCCCGCGCGTCGCCCAGGACCCGCGCATCGTCCTCGTCACCTATGACGACGAGACTTTGCGCGCGCTGCGCAAGCGCTCGCCGCTCGACCGCCGGCTGCTCGCTTCGACCCTTGCCGCGCTCGACGCCATGCACCCCAAGGCGATCGGCATCGACATATTGTTCGACCAGCCGCAGGACGAGGATCCGATCCTCCTCGCCGCGCTGCGCGCGATGAAGACGCCGACCTTCCTCGCTTATGGCGAAGCTTCCGAGAATCCCGATCAGATCGGCTACGAGCAGCAGCAATTCCTGCGCGGCTTCATCCGCCAGGCGCGCACCGCGGCGGTAGGCCCGGCCAGCATCAAGCTGGAGCCCGATTTCCAGGACGACGTCATCCGCCGCTGGCCGGTCCAGAGAGGCAATCTGCCGCCGCTCCTCTCCAATGCGATGGCGGCCTCGGTTCATCCCGAATTTGCCCGCTACACCCGCGCCATCGCCTTCCGTGAGCCGGCCGAGGCGGACCGCCCGGTCTTCGCGGATTTCGGCATCGAGACGGTGCCTTTGCTCGGTGACGCGCTGCGCAGCCAGATCGAGGGCCGCTACGTGCTGATCGGCGGCAACATCAAGGACCAGGACGATTACGAGACGCCGATGAGCCGTGAGAGCGGCGGCTGGACCAAGGGGATCGAGGTCCACGCCCACATGCTCGCCCAGCAGCTCGACGGCCGCATGCCGCCGGTCGTGCCGGGCTGGGCGCTCTGGGCGATCGCCCTCGCCGTCGTCGCCGCCGGCGCCCTGTCGAGCATGCTCGAGGCGCGCGGCCTCGCGCTCGCCGCCATTCTCTTCGCCCAGCTCGCTCTGTTCGCCGCTTTGCCCTTCCTCCTGCAGGGGATGGGCACCGACACGATCGGCCTGCCCGCCTTCGGCTGGGGCGTCGGCTGGGCGGTCGCGTTCGCCGCCGCCGGCACCGCCGCGCGCTCGCTCGGCTCCGAGCAGCGCCGCTTCGCCCAGGCGACGCTCGGCAAATACCTCCCTCGCGAGGTCGCGGCCGAGATATTGAAGGACCCCGAGCGGCTCCGCCTCACCGGCGAGAAGCGCGACATCTTCGCTCTGTTCACCGACCTCGAGGATTTCACCGGGCTCAGCCACGCCATCTCGCCCGAACGCCTGTCGCAATTGCTCAACCGCTACCTCGAATTGCTGAGCGAGGTGGTGCTGCGCCACGGCGGCACGATCGACAAGTTCGTCGGCGACGCCGTCGTCGCCTTCTGGGGGGCGCCGTTCGTCCGCGACGACGACGGCGACCGCGCCGCCCGCGCCGCGATCGCCCTCTATCAGGCCGGCGAGGCGTTCCGGCGCGAGGCGGGCGCCGATCTGCCGCCGATCGGCCGCACCCGCGTCGGCCTCCATCGCGGGCCGGCGGTGGTCGGCAATTTCGGCGGGGAGGGCCGCATCCAATACACCGCGCTCGGAGACGGCATGAACACGGCCTCGCGGCTCGAGGGCGCCAACAAGTCGCTCCATTCCACCATCCTGGTCAGCGCCGAGGCCAAGGCCGCCTCGAGCGTCGATCTGTTCCGCCCGCTCGGCCGCATCGTCCTGGTCGGCCGCGACACGCCGGTCGAGGTGTGGGAGCCGGTGCCGGACATGCCCGAGGCGCGGCGCCGCGCGCTCGCCGACCTCTGGCGCCGGTTCGATGGCGGCGACGCCACCGCTCTGGCCGAGCTCCAGCGCCTCGCCGCCGACACGCCGGAGGATGCGGCGCTCGCCGATATGGTGTATCGCCTGGGCAAAGCCGGTCCCGGAGGTGCCTTTGTCCTCGCGTCCAAATAGACTTCGCGCGCTCGCCGCCGCCGCTTTGCTGCTGGCCTCGACCGCGGCCGCCGCCGACATCCTCGTCGTGCGCTCGGTCGGCCCGTCGGCGCGCGCCTACCCGCCCGGCAAGCACCTTCCCGAAGGCGCGCGCCTCACCC
>JBJMTY010000034.1:0-1915 GCA_045811445.1 Allosphingosinicella sp.
CTCCGTGTACCGCGGCATCAATTACGGCGTCGCGGCCCGATTCCAGGCTCCAAGGCCGCCTGCGCCGAGCCGCCAGATCATCGCCGCCACGCATTTCGGGCCTTCCTGCCCGCAGAAGAGCGACCGCTACCGGGAGACGAGCGAGAACTGCCTGTTCCTCAACGTCTGGACGCCCGAGGCGCGGCCGGGCGGACGGCGGCCGGTCATGGTCTATATCCATGGCGGCGCCTACTCGACCGGCTCGGTCGTCGATCCGCTCAACGACGGCCGCCACCTCGCCGGGCGCGGCGACGTGGTCGTGGTCACCGTCAACCACCGCCTCAACGCCTTCGGCTATCTCTACCTCGCCCGGCTCGACCCGCGCTTTCCCGACAGCGGCAATGCCGGGCAGCTCGACCTCATGCTGGCGCTCAAATGGGTGCGCGACAACATTGCCGGGTTCGGCGGCGACCCGTCGCGGGTGCTGGTGTTCGGCCAGTCCGGCGGTGGCGCCAAGATCGCGACGATGATGGGCATGCCGGCCGCCAAGGGCCTGTTCCACCGCGCGATCACGATGAGCGGCCAGCAGGTCACCGCCTCGGGGCCGCTCAACGCCACCGCCCGCGCCAAGGCCTATCTCGCCGCGCTCAAGGCTACGCCCGCCGACCTCCTCGCGATGCCGACGGAGCGGCTGGTCGAGGGGCTCGGCGCGACCGACCCGATCCTCGGCGGCGGCGTCTACATGGGCCCGGTGCTCGACATGAAGTGGCTCGTCCGCCACCCCTTCTGGCCCGACGCCAATCCGCAGTCGAACGCGATCCCGATGATGCTCGGCAACACCCGCGACGAGACCCGCGCCTTCATCGATCCCGACAGCGACAAGGTGCGGACCTTGTCGTGGGACAATGTCGCCGAGCGGATGGCGCCGGAGCTGCGCGTCGACATCGCCCCGGAGTGGGTCGTCTCGGAATATCGCCGGCACTTTCCCGGCTGGAGCCCGGAGCGCGTCTTCTACGCCGCGACGACCGCGGGGCGGAGCTGGCCGGGCCAGGTGATCGAGGCGGATGCGCGCGCGCAGGCGGGGGCGCCGACCTGGGTCTACCAGGTCGATTTCCAGTCGCCGACCCAGCCCCGGCGCGGCGCTCCGCACACGATGGACATCGCTTTGTCGTTCGGCACGCTCGATGCGCCCGGCTCGTTCACCGGGACCGGCGCGGGCGCGCGGGCGGCGAGCGCGACGGTGATGGCGGCGTTCACGGCCTTCGCCCGGCGCGGCGACCCGAACGGGCCGGGCGTTCCCGCCTGGGCGCCATACCGGCTGCCGCGGCGGACGACGATGCTGTTCGACGCGGCGTCGCGCGCCGCCGACGATCCCCGGCGCTGGGAGCGCGAATTGTTCGCCCGCGTCCCCTACGTCCAGCCCGGCAGCTGACCCACCGCGGGACGCGCACTTGACACTGCGCAACCGAGTCGGCAGACGCTATGACACCGGTTACTTAGGTGCCGGTAAGGGGGCAGACCCGGCAGTCATAGCCGAGCGGCCCGGAGAGAGGATCCAAGCGCCTTCGCGCTCGCCAATCTCCATGCAGCGGTTCGCCGCAACTTTCGCGCCGGCGGCAGACACCGGTGTCATCAAGGTTCAGGGGGTGCCGCCATCGGCGCCGTACGGGGAGTCGGAACATGGGGTCGGATCGTGATTTTGGACGGCGCGGCATGACGCCGGTGCGCTTCCTCGGTACCGCGTCGCTGGCCGCCGTCGCGCTGGCGCTGGCGTCGCCGGCCGCCGCGCAAGGCAGCGCGCAGGGCGCGACGCCGCCGCCGGCCCCGGCCCCGACCCAGGGCGTGCCGAGCGCCGCCGCACCCGCGGACCAGGCCGCCCGGGCGCCCGCCGACCAGCCTCCGGTCGAGGCCGACGCGCAGGCGTCGACGCCGAACA
>JBJMTY010000035.1:0-7922 GCA_045811445.1 Allosphingosinicella sp.
CCCTGTGGAGCGCAGCTCCATGGGGAGGGGGACCGCACGAAGTGCGGTGGAGGGGCTGACTGACTCAGCAATGCCCCTCCACCATGCTTCGCATGGTCCCCCTCCCCATCGCCTGCGGCGACAGGGAGGACTGGAGTGCGGCCTAGTCCGTCGGGGGGTCGGCGATCATCGCGGTGAAATTGGCCTGGGCGGCGAGCTGGCCGTCGACCAGCACCCGGCCGGCGAACTTGCAGACCTTGCCGCGGTCCTGGACGAGGTCGACCTCGATCCGGAGCAGCACGCCGGGCTCGACCGGCTTCCTGAACTTGGCGCCGTCGATCGCCATGAAATAGACGAGCTTGCCGGTGCCCGAGAGGCCCAGCGATTCGACCGCGAGCACGCCTGAAGCCTGCGCCATCGCTTCGACGAGCAGAACGCCCGGCATGATCGGGCGGCCCGGGAAATGGCCCTGGAAGAAGGGCTCGTTGATCGTCACCGCCTTGATCGCGACGACTTTTTTGTGCGGGACCAGCTCTTCGACCCGGTCGATGAGCAGGAAGGGGTAGCGATGGGGCAGCGCCGCCATCACCCGCCGGACGTCCAGCGGGCCGATGGAAGCGCTGCCCCTATCCTGGGAGCTCACCGGCCCTGCGGCTGCGGCGCCTGGGTGCCGGCCGGCATCGGCGCGACGCTGACGCTCGGCAGCGCCGCGTTCAGCGCGGTCAGCACTTCGGTGGTGACGTCGAGCGCGGGCGCGTGGGCGAGCGTCGCGTCGGTATCGACCAGCAGATTGGCGCCGTGGGCGTTCATTACCTGGGTGAAGATCGGGTTCAGCCGCTCGCTGATCTGGCGCGAGACGTTGGCGCGGGTCGATTGCAGGCTCTGCTCGAGGCGCTGCAGCTCCTGGTTGGCGGTGTTCTGGCGCGACTGGAGCGCGGTCAGGCGGTTCTGCAGCGCGGTCTGCGCGGCGCTCTTGGCCGGGCCGGCGGGGAGCGCCTGGACGCGGTTCGCCTCGGCGTCCATCGACTGGGCCTCGGCCTGGATCGGCTGGCTCAGCTGCTGGGCGCGGGTCTGGCCCTGGGTGACCATGCCCTGGAGCTGGCTCGCGGCGGCGCGGCAGGCCGTGCACTCGGAATAGATGCGGCTCGTGTCGACGACGGCGACGATGGCCGGCGCGGTGCGCTGCGCGGCGGCCGGGACGGCGAAAGAGGCGGCGGCGAGCGCCGCGCCGAAGATCAGCTTGTTCATCAGAATGCGGTTCCTACGTTGAAGGTGAGAAGCTTGGTGTCATCGCCAGGCGCCTTTATCAGCGCTCGGGCTATATCGATCCTGAACGGACCGAAAGGCGAGTTCCAGTTGACGCCGAAGCCGATCGAGACGCGCGGCTTCGGCGTGTCGCCGAGGAAGCGCTCGAGGAACGGCGTCGTGCCGGGGACGAGGGTCGTGCCGGGGTCGCAGGTGCCGCCGGTCGGCACCGACGACGAATTGCCCGCGGAATCGAGGCAGCGGCTGATGGTGAGCGGGTCGCCCGGCGGCACCGACTGGGTGAGCGGGTGAACGACGCCGAACACCGCGCCGACATCGACGAAGACCGAGGGCCTGAGGCCCATTTCCTTGAAGTTCGAGCTCATCGGGATCTCGAGCTCGGCGCGACCGTGATAATAAGCCCGGCCGCCGATGGCGTCGTCGATGAAGGTCTTGCGGTCCTCGTTGAGGACGAGGGTGCCGCTCGCGTCCGCCTTGTAGAACACGCGCTGGATGCGCGGGCCGACGCCGCGAATGTCGAAGCCGCGAATTTGCGGCTCGCCCAGGAAGAAGCGGTCGATGATCCGCAGCGGGTCCTCGCCCGGCCCGGGCGACTGGTTGAAGCTGTGGATGTAGCCGCCCTCGAGCGACAGCGAGAAGATGAAATTGTGCGGCAGGCGCCAGAATTTGGAGGCGTTGGCCTTGGTGCGGAAATATTTGACGCTGCCGCCGAGGCCGGCGAGGTCCTGGCTCAGTACCCAGCGCTGGCCGCGGGTGGGATGGACCTGGTTGTCGGTATTGTCGAAGGCCAAAGAATAGCCGATCGACGAGGTCGTGCGCTTGCCGATCGCCTGGCACAGGTAGCGGCCGGCCTTGAGCGGGTCGCAGACCGGAGGCAGAGGCCCGCCGGCGTCCGGATCGGTGAAGAACAGGCCCTGGTCGAGCTCGACGTCGTCGAGGCTGAGGCTGTAGCGCACCGCCGCCGACATATATTCGGTGAGCGGCAGGCCGGCGCGCAGCTGGCCGCCCGTCGTCACCTGCTTGTAGGTGGTGCTGCGGTTGTTGTTGACGAAGTTGAAGTTCGAATAATCGCGCCGGAACAGGTCGATGCCGGCCGCGACGTTGTTGCCGAACAGATAAGGCTCGGTGAAGCCGAGCTCGACCGACTTCGAATAGCTCGAATAATTGACGGCGGCGTGGACGTGCTGGCCCTTGCCCATGAAATTGTTCTGCTCGACCGACAGGTTGAGCAGGAACCGCTCGAGGCTCGAGAAGCCGGCGGAGACCTGGAGCTGGCCGGTCGCCTTCTCCTCGAGGTTGACGCCGAGGATGACGCGGTCGGGGCCGGAGCCCTGGGTCTGATCGATCTCGAGATTGTCCTGGAAATAGCCCAAGGACTGGATGCGGTCGCGCGAGCGCTTGACCTGGATCGAGTTGAACGGGTCGCCCTCGGCGAGGCGGAACTCGCGGCGGATGACCTTGTCGCGGGTGTTGGTGTTGCCGTGGATGTCGATCCGCTCGACGTAGACGCGCGGCGTCTCCGCGACGTTGAAGACGATGGCCATCGTCTTCGTGTCCTTGTCGCGGGTGTAGTCGGGCTGGACGTCGGCGAAGGCGTAGCCGAACAGGCCCGCCGTCTCGTTCAATGAGGTGATCGTGTCCTCGACCAGCTTGGCGTTGTACCAGTCGCCCTTCTTCATCGGCAGGACGCGGGTCAGCCCCTCGCCCTTGAAGTCGCGGATGTTGCTCTCGACCTTGACGTCGCCGAACTTGTAGCGCTCGCCTTCCTCGACCACGTAGGTGATGATGAAGTCGCGCCGGTCGGGCGTGAGCTCGGCCACCGCCGAGACGACGCGGAAATCGGCATAGCCCTTGGTCAGGTAGAATTGCCGCAGCTTCTGCTGGTCGTATTGCAGCCGGTCCGGATCGTAGACGTCGCCCGAGCTCAGGAAGGAGAGCAGGCTGGAGCGCTTGGTCGCCATCTGCGAGCGCAGCTCATGGTCCGGGAATTGCTCGTTGCCGATGATGTTGATCTGGCGGATACGCGACTGCGGGCCCTCGGTGATCTCGAAGACGACGTCGACGCGGTTCTGCTCCAACTGGACGATCTTGGGCTCGACGCGGGCGGCGAAGCGGCCCTGGCGGCGATAGAGCTCAATGATCCGGGTGACGTCGGCGCGGGCCTTGGAGCGGGTGAAGATCTGGCGCGGCGCGAGCTTGATCTCGGGATTGATCTTCTCGTCCTTGAGGCGCTTGTTGCCCTCCAGGATGATGCGGTTGATCACCGGATTCTCGCGCACCTGCACGACGATGTTGCCGGTGTCGCCGCCGAGGATCTGGACGTCGGCGAACAATTCGGTGTTGTAGAGGTCGCGGATCGCCTCGTCGAGGCGCTCGCGGTCGTAGGGCTGGCCGACGCGCAGCTTCATGTAGGAGAGCACCGTCTCGGGCTCGAGCCGCTGGTTGCCCGACACGCTCAGCGTCTGGATGGTCCCGGTGCCGGGCAGCGGCGCGGCGACCGGAGCCGGCGCGGCCGCGGCCGGCACCGGCGCGGCGGCCGGCTGGGCCGGCTGCGCGGTGGCAGGCGCGGCGAGGCCGCCGAGAATGGTGCCGACCAAAAGAGCCGAGCACAGTCGGCGGCGCTTGGAAATCATGTTGTTGGGTATCACGCGGTCCCCGCCCTTAGTCACTCGCCGGCCGTCCTGGCGCCGGTGGAATCCCTGTCTTCTGAAGCCCTGCCCGATCATCGTCACCCGATCAAGCCGCCAAGCTTCGCCCACAGCCCGAAAGACGCCAGGTCGTTGACGGTCACGAAGATCATCAGCGCCAGCAAGGCGGCGAGGCCCGTCCGGAACGCCCATTCCTGCGCTTCCGGCTTGAGCGGTTCGCGGCGGACCGCTTCGATCGCGTAGAAGAGCAGATGGCCTCCGTCCAGCATGGGGATTGGCAAGAGGTTGATGAATCCCAGATTAATCGAGATGGCGGCCATGAAGCCGATCAGCGTCAGCCAGCCCAGGCTCGCCTGCTCGCCGGAATATTTGGCGATCTTGAGCGGCCCGCCCAGCTCCTTGAGCGAGCGCTTGCCGGCGACCATCTGGCCGAGCCCGTTCACCGTCAGCGAGACTATGCGGCGAGTCTCGGTCACCCCGACGCCGAGCGCCTCGGGGAGCGAGATGGCGCGGATCACCGGCGTCGGCGTGGAGATGCCGAGGCGGCCGACCTTGCCGGAATTGCCGAACTTGTCGCGGACCTCGGCGGTCCCAACCGTCACCGGCAGGGTGATGGCGCGGCCGGCGCGCTCGATGCCGAGCGGGACGCGGTCGCCCGCGCGCAGCACGATCGCCGGGTAGATGTCCTCGAAGCGGTCGACGCTCGCCCCGTCGAGGCTGCGGATGCGGTCGCCCGGCAGCACGCCCGCGCCGGCGGCCGCCGATCCCGGCTCGACCGCGGCGACCACCGGCGGCGTCGCCGGCGCGCCGTAATGCCAGGCAAATCCGGCGACGATCAGGATGCCGACGAGGAAATTGGTCGCAGGCCCCGCCAGCACGATCAGGAAGCGCTGCCAGACGGGCTTGGCCTGGAAGGTGCGCGCGCGCTCCTCGGCGGGCAGCAGCACCCATTCGGGCGACCCCTGGCTCGCCGGGTTCATGTCGCCGGCGAACTTGACGTAGCCGCCGAGCGGCAGAGCGGAGACTTTCCAGCGCGTGCCGCGCCGGTCGGTCCAGCCGAACAGCTCCTTGCCGAAGCCGATCGAGAAGGTCTCCGCCTTCACCCCGAACCAGCGGCCGACGAAATAATGGCCGAGCTCGTGGATGAAGATGAGCGGCCCGATCACGACCAGGAAACTGAGGATCGTCCAGATGATGCCGGGATTGCCGGTGGTCAATTCGCATACCTTCCGATGATGGCTTGGGCGGCCTCGCGCGCCGCGCGGTCGATGGCGACGACGTCGCCGATCGAGCCCGGCGCGGGCGGATCGCAGCATTGCAGGGTTTCCGCCGCGATTGAAGCGATATCGAGAAAGCCGATGCGACGCGCCAGGAAAGCGGCGACCGCTGCCTCGTTTGCGGCGTTGAGCAGCGCCGGCCGCGATCCGCCGTCGGTGAGGGCGTGCCGCGCCAGCGCGAGAGCGGGGAAGCGCGCCTCGTCGGGCGCCTCGAACTGGAGCGGGCCGGCGCGCACCAGATCGAGCCGCTCGCACGGCGTCTCCATCCGGTCCGGCCAGGCCAAGGTGTGGGCGATCGGGATGCGCATGTCGGGCGCGCCGAGCTGGGCGAGCACCGAGCCGTCGACATATTCGACCAGGCTGTGCACGACCGATTGGGGGTGGATGACGATGTCGAACGCCTCGGGTCCGAGCGGAAAGAGGTGGTAGGCCTCGATCAGCTCCAGCCCCTTGTTCATCAAGGTGGCCGAATCGACCGAGATCTTGGCGCCCATCGACCATTTGGGATGAGCGACGGCCTGCTCCGGCGTCACGGCGCGCATCTCGTCGAGGCTCTTCTCGCGGAACGGGCCGCCGCTCGCCGTCAGGATGACCCGCCGCACCGCCCCGGGGCGGGCGCGGTCGAAGCATTGGAAGATGGCGTTATGCTCGGAATCGACCGGCAGCAGGGTCGCGCCGCCGGCGTGCGCCGCCTCGATCATCAGCGCCCCGGCCGAAACCAGGGCTTCCTTGTTGGCGAGCGCGACGGTGCCGCCGCCGCGCAGCGCCGCCATGGTCGGGGCGAGGCCGGCGATGCCGACGATCGCCGCCATCGTCCAGCCGGCGCCCATCGCCGCCGTCTCGACCACCGCCGCCTCCCCGCCCGCGGCCTCGACTTCGGAGCCGGCCAAAGCTTCGCGCAAATCGGGCAGCAGGCTCTCGTCGGCGATGACGGCGCGCCGGGCGCCGACCCGCCGCGCCGCCTCCGCGAGCCCGGCGACGTCGCGGCGCGCGGTCAGCGCCAGAACCTCGAACCTTTCGGGATGGCGGGCGACGAGGTCGAGCGTCGAGCGGCCGACCGAGCCGGTCGCGCCGAGGATGGTGACGGTCCGCCGTTCGCCGCTATCCGTCACAGGGTCGACAGCAGCAAAGCAAGGGTGGCGATTGCGACCGGCAGCAGCCCGTCGACCCGGTCGAGCACGCCGCCATGGCCGGGCAGCAGGCCGCCGCTGTCCTTGACGCCGCGGCGCCTCTTCACGGCGCTCTCATAAAGGTCGCCGAGCTGGGCCAGGAGGGCGAGCGGCGCCCCCATCCACAGGAACAGATCGTCGAGGTCGAGCAATTGGCCGGCCACCGCCGCGACGAGGGCCGCGCCGAGCATCCCGCCGATCAGGCCCGCCCAGGTCTTGTTCGGGCTGATCCGCGGCGCCAGCTTCGGCCCGCCGATGCCGCGGCCGGCGAAATAAGCGAAGATGTCGGTCGCCCAGGTGACCAGCATCGCCCACAGGACGAGCTCCCACCACGCCCAGCTCAGCACCGCCAAAGCGAAAGCCGGGACGCCGATATAGATGATCCCCCAGCCCATCGCCGCCCGCCGGGCGACGAGGCCGAAGACGAGCCCCGCCGCGATCGTCGCGACGATGCCGATCGCGACCGGAGCGAGCGTGTCGGCGTCGAGCGCCGCCGGCTGCGCCTCGGCGGCGGGGAACAGGAATTCAGGGAGGACCAGGGTCGGCAGCAGCAGCAAGGCGGCGCCGATCGACGACCACAGCCTTTTCACCCGGTGCATGTCGCCCCATTCGACGATCATCGCGGCGGCGCCGGCGGCGAGCAGGACGCGGAACGCCCAGCCGCCGGCATAGACCGCGCCGGCGGCGACCGCGATCATCACCACCCCCGCGGCGAAGCGGGTGGACAGGTCCGGGCCCGCGGCCGCCGGCTCAGCGCTCATCGGCCACCGAAGCGGCGCTGGCGGCCGGCATAGAGGGCGAGCGCGTCGCCGAGCGCGGCGGCGTCGAAATCGGGCCACAAAGTGTCGACGAACAGCAATTCGGCATAAGCGGCCTGCCAGAGGAGGAAGTTGGAAAGGCGAAGCTCGCCCGAGGTGCGGATGAGGAGGTCGAGCGGCGGCAGGCCCGCCGTGTCGAGCTCGGCCTCCAGCGCCGCTTCGTCGATCGCGTCCGCCCGCAGCTCGCCCGCCGCGACCCGCGCCGCCAGCCGCCGCGCCGCCTTGGCGATCTCCGCCCGCCCGCCATAATTGAGCGCGATGGCGAGGGTCATGCGGGTGTTGCCGGCGGTGCGCTCGACCGCGCGGTCGACCATCCGGGCCGTCTCGGCGCTGAACGCGCCATGGTCGCCGAGCACCTTCACCCGCACGCCTTCCTTGTGGAGGGCGTTCAATTCGTTGGCGATGTAGAGCCGGAGCAGCCCCATCAGGTCGCTGATCTCGGCTTCGGGGCGGCGCCAATTCTCCGAGGAGAAAGCGTAGAGCGTCAGGCACTCGACGCCCGCCTCGCCCGCCGCGCGCAGCACCTTGCGCGCCGCTTCCGCGCCGGCTTTGTGGCCGGCGGCCCGCGGCAGGCCGCGGCGCTCGGCCCAGCGGCCGTTGCCGTCCATGATGATGGCGACGTGGCGCGGGACGGCGCCGCCCCCGCCCCCGTCCGCCTCGGCCGTGGCCGCGCGCAGGCTCACTTCTGGAGGATTTCCTTTTCCTTGGCCGCCGCCGCCGCGTCGATCTCCTTGATCGTGTCGTCGGTCGCCTTCTGGACCTCGA
>JBJMTY010000036.1:0-5486 GCA_045811445.1 Allosphingosinicella sp.
ATCTCGAGCACCGAGACGTCGAACGTGCCGCCGCCAAGGTCGTAGACCGCGATCGTCTTGCCGTCCTGCTTCTCGAGCCCGTAGGCGAGCGCGGCCGCGGTCGGCTCGTTGATGATGCGCAGCACTTCGAGGCCCGCGATCTGGCCGGCGTCCTTGGTCGCCTGGCGCTGCGCGTCGTTGAAGTAAGCGGGGACGGTAATCACCGCCTGGGTGACCGTCTCGCCGAGATAGGCCTCGGCGGTTTCCTTCATCTTCTGGAGCGTGAAGGCGCTGATCTGCGAGGGCGAATAATCCTTGCCGCCGGCGCCGACCCAGGCGTCGCCGTTGGAGCCGCGGGTAATCTTGTAGGGGACCAGCTCGGTGTCCTTCTTGGTCACCGGATCGTCGTAGCGGCGGCCGATCAGGCGCTTCACCGCGAAGACGGTATTTTCGGGGTTGGTGACCGCCTGGCGCTTGGCCGGCTGGCCGACGAGCCGCTCGCCGTCCTTGGTGAAAGCGACGATCGACGGCGTCGTGCGCGCGCCTTCCGCATTCTCGACCACCTTGGGCTTGCCGCCTTCCATGACGGCGACGCAGCTGTTGGTGGTGCCGAGGTCGATACCGATGACTTTGGCCATTTTAATCCTCTTATGCCCCAAAAGGTTAGTCGCACCCCTTGGCGCCCGTTGCGGCACGCCGGAGTGTCTCGCCAGTCGATATAGGGGGCGTTTTGGACGCGACAAGAAGCGGCGCTCGCTCTAGAGGCGCGGGTCGATGCAAAGAGGCAACACCCTCGCCGCCGTCGCGGCGCTCGCGCTGCTCGCCGGCGGCTGCGGCGAGCGCAAGCCGGACGGCATTTCGGTGCGCGACGCCTGGGTGCGGATGCCGGCCGCCAGGGGCCTTCCCGGCGCCGCTTATTTCCGCGTAGAGGGCGGCGCGGAAGGCACCCAGCTCACCGGCGTGTCGAGCCCGCTCGCGTCGCGCGCCGAGCTGCACGAATCGATGGCGCAAGGCGGCATGAGCGCGATGAAGCGGCTCCGCCAGGTCGAGTTCGACTATCGCGGCAGGATCGCCTTCGAGCCGGGCGGCCGCCACGTCATGCTGTTCGGCCTCAACGCGGCGGTGAAGCCGGGGACCCGGCTGCCGCTCACCCTCGCCTTCAACGCCGCGCCGCCGGTGACGGTGGAAGCCGAGGTGCGCGACGCGGCCGGCGAAAGCCATGCCGGCCACTGAGGCCTGGCGAGCGTTGACGGCGGGCGAGCGCGCGCTCGCCGCCGCCATCTTCGGCGACGCGATCGACTGCGACGCGGTGCGCATCCACGGCACGCGCTGGTGGCCGCTGCAGCCGCGCACGGTGGCGATGGCGCCGATGGGGCACCTCCACATCCCCCGCGACGGGCCGCTCTGGTCGGACGATTTCGCCGCCGCCGACCCCGGCTTGCAAGGCCTGTTCCTGCACGAGCTCACCCACGTCTGGCAGGCGCAGATCTGGGGACGCTGGTTCCTGCCGCTCCACCGCCATCCCTTCTGCCGCTACGGCTATGCGATCGTGCCGGGCCGCCCGTTCGCCCGCTACGGCCTCGAGCAGCAAGGCGAGATCGTCCGCCACGTCCACTTACTGCGCTCGGGCCGCCGCTTCCCCGGCGCCCCGCCGCTCGCCCAGCTCGAATCCATCCTCCCCTTCCGCCCGGCGCCGCGCTAAGCTTCGCCGGACATTTCGAAGGACGCCCGCATGGACCAGCCGCTCGACCGCTTCCGCTCCTCGACCTGGGGATGGCTGCGCGGCACCCTCGCCGGCTGGGGCACGTTGCTGCTCTGCCTGGTGGGCGTCGGGCTGCTGATCGTCCTCGCCCAATGGCTCCACAACATCGCCGCGACCTTCGAGGTGACCGGCGACCGGCTGATCGTGCGCCGCGGCATCTTCGCCAAGAGCATCGACGAGATCGAGCTCTACCGGGTCAAGGACATTCGCCTCGACTACAGCCTCGTCAACCAATGGGCCGGGATCGGCACCATCACCATCCTCTCCAGCGACGAGACCACCCGCGACGCGCCTCTGGTCATCCCGTTCGTGGAAGGCGCCGAGGCCCGCCGCGAGCGGCTGCGCGACCTGGTCGACAAGGCCCGCCAGCGCCGCGGCGTGCGCGAGATCGACATGGTGCCGGAGACGTACCGAGGGGGGTGAGTTCACCCTTTTTAAAATGCGGCGCGCCATATCCGCGGGATGAACGCGATGTCCCCCTTCCCCGTCGTCAATCAGGATGACGCCGCGCCCCGCTGCGCGGACGCACGATGGGATCCCCATCGGTTTCGCAGCCAGATGCTGGACAAGTTCGCCGAGATCGAGACGTGGGCCGTCGGACGGCTGAGGGCCGCGCACCCGGACAAGAAACTAGCGCCTATGCTAGGCCTCAGGTTTGACGCCGTACGACAGCTTACCGAAACCCATGCCCACTTATTCAAGGATGCGCCGGCGGTCGCAAAGCTGCTCGACGAGCTTAGACCACTTCACGACCTGCGCTCCACGCTCGCCCACGCCGTGCTGACCATCGTGTCCCCTGCCAACGGGCCGCGCATCGCGCTGTTCGATCGAGCCGATCGCGACGGCGAGATGCCTTGGCTCGGTCGCATCGCTTTGTTCGAGGACGATCGTCGCCGCATCATCGGCAAGGTGAGCGACCTTGCCAATCAGCTCAGCCAGCAGGTCCGCGCTCCCAAACCGGAGCGATGACGAACGCTACGATCGGATTTGCGGAGGCGGTTCCAGGGGGATCGGGCGCGACCGTTCGATCCGCCGCTCCGCCTCGGCGATCAGCTCCACGTTGAGCGAGATATTTTTGCGAAGACGCTCCTGCTCCGCCTCGGCCTGCAAAATCGCTTCGTCGGGTACTTTCCGACCCATACGCCACTCCCGCCTCACAATGCCCCACCCCAACGCAGGTTAAGCAACTTTGGTTGCGCCCTTGCAACCAAACCGCCGGCCACCGTGTTCTTTTCTCCACGCCTGACGCAAAATCAGGCACTTAGCCTGTCATATCGGCTGTGACGGGTTGGAAGGAGAGGCTTGCGTGCTGCATAATCCGCGCCCGAGGGGAACGGGGGAAGCGGTGAGCGAGTCGGATGCCGATTATTATGCACGCCGCGCCGTGGAAGAGGCGCGCGCCGCCGATCGCGCGGCGGATGCCGATGCGGCCGCCGTCCATCGCAAGCTGGCCGAGAAATACAGGTCGCTCGCGCAGATGGAGGAGGCACGTCGCCCAAGGCCGGCGATGCGCAACGCATCGCCGGACTAAGGCAGGCGTCAGCCCTTCTTCGCCACGCCCACCAGCGCCGGCCGCAGCAGGCGGTCCTTGAGCATGTAGCCGGCCTGCATTTCCTGGACGATCGTGCCCGGCTCGGCGTCGGGCGAGGGGATCTCGACCATCGCCTGGTGGCGATGCGGGTCGAGCGGCTGGCCGAGCGCCTCGACGCGCACCACGCCGTGGCGCTGGAACACCGCGTCGAGCTCGCGCGAGGTCGCCTCGATGCCGGTCAGCAGCGCGTTCAGTTTCTCGTCCTGGCGCAATTCCTCGGGGACGGCGGCGAGCGCGCGGTCGAGATTGTCCTTCACGCTCAGCATGTCGCGGGCGAAGCCGGTGGCCGCGTAGGCGGCGGCGGTCTGCTTCTCCTGCTCGAGCCGGCGGCGCACGTTCTGGGTCTCGGCCTGGGCGTAGAGGACGTGCTGGCGCACTTCCTCCAGCTCCTTGACCAGATCGCCGAAATCCGGCTCGGGCCCGCCGTCGGCGCCGCTTTCGTCCCGCGCCTTGTGCGCCCCGGTCTCGGTCTCGTCCTGAAGCTCTTGTTCGTCGTTCATGCCATCAATCTCGAAAGTGCCTGTGCCGTGAAATCCACCATGGGTACGACCCGGGCGTAGTTCAACCGCGTCGGCCCGATCACACCGACGACGCCGACCACCTTGCCCTCGCGGCCGCGATAGGGGGCGGCGATAACCGAAGAGCCGGACAAAGCGAACAGCTTGTTCTCCGAGCCGATGAAGATCTTCATCCCCTCGCCCGCCCGCGCCGCGTCGAGCAGGCGGACGATCTCCTCCTTGCCTTCCAGTTCCTCGAGCAGGCGGCGGACGCGGTCGAGGTCGACGGCGGCGGCGTCGAGCAGATGCGACTGGCCGCGCACGATCAGCACCGGCCGGCGGGCGGGATCCTCCGACCAGATGGCGAGGCCGCGGTCGATCAGCGCCTGCGCCGCTTCGTCGAGCGCGGCGCGGCCGGCGCCGATCTCCTCGGCGAGGCGGCGCTGCGCTTGCGGCAGAGTGAGGCCGGAGAGGCGGGCGCTGACATAATTGCCGATCTCGGCGAGCGCCGACGGCGTCACGCCGGGCGGCAGATCGACGACGCGATTCTCGACCGTGCCTTCCGCGCCGACCATCACCGCCAGCGCCTGGGTCGCCGACAGAGGCACGAAGCCGAGCTGGCGCAGCACCGGCTCGCGCTTGGGGACGAGGACGATGCCGGCGCAGGCCGAAAGGCCGGAGAGAGCGGCGGTGGCGGCGGACAAGGCTTCCTCGATCGGCCCGCCGCGCTCGAGCCGCGCCTCGATCGCCGCCCGCTCGTCGGCGGTCGGCTCGGCCGCCTGCATCATGCCGTCGACGAACAGCCTGAGGCCGCTCTCGGTCGGCACCCGGCCGGCGGAGGTGTGGGGATGGGCGAGCAGGCCCAGTTCCTCGAGATCCTGCATGACGTTGCGGATCGAGGCGGACGAGAGGATGATCCCGGGCAGCCGCGAGATGGTCCGCGACCCGACCGGCGCGCCCGAGCCGAGATAATTCTCGACCACCATCCGGAACACTTCCCGGGCGCGTTCGGTGAGCTCGCTGACGGGAGTCGTGGCCATCGCCGGGATCTAGGGCCCGTACGCCCTTCCCGCAACGGCGCTAGGCTCGGCGCCGCCGCGCGTAAACGATCAAGGCGAGGCCCAGAATTGCGAGGACGGCGCCGTGCAGCGACCAGCGCGGCGTGTCGATCATGAAGCTCGACGCCGGCCAGCGCACCAGGCCGAGCCCCTGGCCGACCCACAGCAAACCGACCAGGACGGCGACGACGCCGATTATGGTGAGAACAGTCTTCAGCATCGCATCGTCTCCCGCCCGTAACGAACCCTTCTAGGCTGGCGGCCGGCAATACGCCATGCCGGCGTCGCGGCGAGGGAAAGGATAGCCCATCGTTGTGGGGCGCGGGTCCCGGCCCCACCACCCGTCGCCCCAGCGAAGGCTGGGGCCCATGCCGAGTCCGAGCCCAAGCGAACGCGGGCGGGTTCTCGCCCGGTCACATCGTCGGAGCCCCCCAAGGCAGCATGGGCCCCAGCCTGCGCCGGGGCGACGGTTTTAGCCTCAGCCTAACCGGATCTCGTCGCCCCAGCGAAGGCTGGGGCCCATGCTGGGTCCGAGCCCAAGCTAACGCGGGCGGGTGCTCGCCGGGCCACGTCGTCGGAGCACCCCGGCAGCATGAGCC
>JBJMTY010000037.1:0-11190 GCA_045811445.1 Allosphingosinicella sp.
GCGGCGGTGCGGGTGCCGCCGTCGGCCTGGATGACGTCGCAGTCGAGCGTCACCTGGCGCTCGCCGAGCTTCTCCATGTCGACGACGGCGCGCAGCGAACGGCCGATCAGGCGCTGGATCTCCTGGGTGCGGCCGGATTGCTTGCCCGCCGCCGCCTCGCGCCGTCCGCGGGTGTGGGTCGCCCGGGGCAGCATGCCATATTCGGCCGTCACCCAGCCGCGCCCCTTGCCGCGCAGCCAGGAGGGCAGGCTGGTCTCGACCGACGCGGTGCACAAGACCCGGGTGTCGCCGAAACCGATGAGGCAGCTTCCCTCGGCGTGGCGCGTGAAGCCCGCCTCCATGACGATCTCGCGCATCTGGTCGGGGGCGCGTCCGGACGGGCGCATAAATCGCTTCTCCTCGGGGTTGCCGCGCCTTTAGACGGGGGTGGAGGGACGGTCCAGCGGGAAGGAGACCAGGATGAGGCTCGGAGAGGCCGTGCTGGCGGTGGCGGTGGCGGTGGCGGTAGGCATGGGACTCGCGGCGACGGCGGCGGCCGGCCAGCCGGCGCCGGGAGCCGGCGAAAGCCTCGCCTTGAGCGCCAGCAGCTGGGGAAAGCCTTTGTTCGACTGGCGGGTGAGCGCCGACGGCGAGGCCGTCTACCGTTCCTCGGTCAAGGTGCCGGGCGGCGCCTTTCGCGACTATGACCTGGTGACCAGGCGGTTCCGGCTCGGCCGGGCCGAGCTGGCCAGGCTGCGCCGCCTGCTCGCGCCGGGCCGGCGCTACGCCGGGACCGAGCTGCCGTGCCGCGGCGACATGATCAGCGACATGCCCTACGGCCGGATCGCGTGGGGATCGGCCGAGCTGAAATACGATCTCGGCTGCCGCTCGCCGGAGACGAAGCCGGTGCATCGCGGCCTCGAGGCCGCCCGCGAGCTGATGGAGCGCCTCGCCGCCAAGGCGCCGGTCGCCTCGGTGGAGCCGGTGCGCGGTTGATCCCAGCGCAGGCTGGGGCGCATTCTGCCGGGGTGCTCCCACAACGTAGCCCGGCGAGCACCCGCCGGCGTTCGCCTGGGCTCGGACTCGGCATGGGCCCCAGCCTTCGCTGGGGCGACGGAATGGTTAGGCCGAGGCTAAAACCGTCGCCCCAGCGCAGGCTGGGGCCCATGCTGCCTTGGGGGGCTCCGACGATGTGACCGGGCGAGTACCCGCCGGCGTTCGGCTGGGCTCGGACTCGGCATGGGCCCCAGCCTTCGCTGGGGCGACGAGTGGGGCCGGCCCCATCGCCTTAAAACGAGAGCCTGCCCTTTCCCGTCGCCCCAGCGCAGGCTGGGGCCCATGCTGCCGGTGTGCTCCGACGGCGTAGCCCGGCGAGCACCCGCCGGCATTCGCCTGGGTTCGGACTCAGCATGGGCCCCAGCCTTCGTTGGGGCGACGGAATGTTGCAACTCCCGCGCTCCAAAACGAGAGCCTGGCCCTTCCCGTCGCCCCAGCGCAGGCTGGGGGCCATGCTGCCGGGGTGCTCCGACGGTGTCGTGGATAGGGAGAGCCGCGTGCGTCGGCGACGGCACCGACTCGGCATGGGCCCCAGCCTTCGCTGGGGCGACGAGTGGGTGCGTGGCCCGGAGCAGCTGCCAGCGTCCGGTTGGCTCGGACTCAGCATCCCCAGCGACGAGTGGGGGCGAGGCTCTTCCGCTGGGCGGGAGGGCAGGCCATAGGGCGAACGGATGAACCGCTGCCGCGTCCTGCTGCTCAACGCCGCTTTGGGGCCGCTCGACTATCGGGTGCCGCACGGCATGAGCGTCGAGCCGGGCTCGATCGTGCTCGCGCCCTTGGGGCCGCGGCAGCTGACCGGCGTGGTGTGGGAAGAGGACAGGCTGGCGGCCGAGAGCGTCGGCGACAATCGGCTGCGGCCGCTGGTCCATGCCTACGAGCTGCCGCCGCTGCCCGAGCCGCTGCGGCGGCTGATCGAGTGGACGGCGGATTATTATCTGGCGCCGATCGCGGCGGTGCTGCGGATGAGCCTTGCTTCGGCGAGCGCGCTCGAGGGCGGGCGGACGGTGACCGAATATCGCGCCACCGGCCTCGTGCCGGAGCGGCTCACCCCGCAGCGCGCCCAGGCGCTGGAGCGGATCGGCGAGCGGCAGGGGCTGGTGCGCGAGCTGGCGACGATCGCCGGCGTCTCGGACGCGGTGATACGCGGCCTCGTCAAGGCCGGCGCGATCGAGGCGGTGGAGGTGGCGCTCGACGACCCGTTCCCCGGCCCCGACCCGGAGCACGACCCGCCGGCGCTGGAGGAAGCGCAGCAGGCGGCGGCGGCGCGGCTGGTGGGGGCGGTGCGCGGCGGCGGCTTCGCGCCCTTCCTGCTCGACGGGGTGACCGGATCGGGCAAGACCGAAGTCTATTTCGAAGCGATCGCCGAGAGCCTGAGGCGGGGCCGCCAGACGCTGGTCCTGCTCCCCGAGATCGCGCTCACCGAGCCGTTCCTCAAGCGCTTCGCCGCGCGCTTCGGTCACGAGCCGGTCGCCTGGCATTCGGGCCTCAGGCAATCGCAGCGCCGCCGGGCCTGGCGGGCGATCGCCAGCGGCGATGCGAAAGTGGTGGTGGGCGCGCGGTCGGCCTTGTTCCTGCCTTACCCGGAGCTCGGGCTGATCGTCGTCGACGAGGCGCACGAGGCGAGCTTCAAGCAGGAGGACGGCGTCCAGTACCACGCCCGCGACGTCGCGGTGATGCGCGCCAAGCTGGAGCATATCCCGATCGCCCTCGCCTCGGCGACGCCGGCGATCGAGAGCCGCCACATGGCGGAGATCGGCGTCTATGAGGAATTGAAGCTGCCCGACCGCTACGGCGCCGCCGAATTGCCCGAGATCGCGGCGATCGACCTCCTCCAGGACCCGCCGACGCGCGGGCGCTGGCTGGCGCCGCGGCTGGTCGCGGCGCTCGACGAGACGCTCGCGCGCGGCGAGCAGGCCTTGCTGTTCCTCAACCGGCGCGGCTACGCCCCGCTCACCTTGTGCCGCCATTGCGGGCACCGCTTCCAATGCCCCAATTGCACCGCCTGGATGGTCGAGCACCGCCTCGTCCACCGCCTCGCCTGCCACCATTGCGGCCATGTCATGCCGCCGCCGCGGCTCTGCCCGGAATGCGGGGAGGAAGACAGCCTGGTCGCGGTCGGCCCGGGCGTCGAGCGCATCGCCGACGAGGTGCGGGCGCTGTTTCCCGAGGCGCGCACCGCGATCGTCACCTCCGACACCATCTGGTCGCCGGCCAAGGCGGCCGAGTTCGTCGCGCGGATGGAGGAAGGCGAGATCGACATCGTCGTCGGTACCCAGCTCGTCACCAAGGGCTATCATTTCCCGAATTTGACGTTGGTGGGGGTGGTCGACGCCGACCTCGGCCTGGCGGGCGGCGACCTGCGCGCGGCCGAGCGCAGCTTCCAGCAGATCGCCCAGGTCGCCGGCCGCGCCGGCCGCGGCGAGAAACCGGGCCGCGTCCTCGTCCAAACGCACGATCCGGAGGCGCGGGTGATGGCCGCTTTGGTCAGCGGCGACACCGAGAGCTTCTACGCCGCCGAGACCGAGGCGCGGCGCGAGGCGGCGATGCCCCCGTTCGGCCGCCTCGCCGCGATCATCGTCTCGTCCGAGGACCAGGCCGAGGCGGCGGAGACCGCGCGGCTGATCGGCCGGGCCGCGCCGCGGGTGGAGAATATGGCGGTGTTCGGCCCCGCCCCCGCCCCGCTCGCCATGCTGCGCGGCCGCCACCGCCAGCGCCTGCTCGTCCACGCCGCGCGCGCGCTCGACGTCCAGGACGTGATCCGCGAATGGCTCGGCGCGCTCGACTGGCCGCGGGGGGTAAGGGTCGCGGTCGACGTCGACCCCTACAGCTTTCTTTGAGGCCTTGCGCGGCGCGCGGGCGCCATTAGTCTTTTGGGGGTAAGTCTTTGGGACGAAGGGGAAGCCATAGATGATGTTGAGATTGATCGCGACGGCGGCCGCGGCGGCCGCGATGCTGATGCCGGCGGCGGCGCGGGCCGAGTGGCGCGAAGCCGAGACCGCCCATTTCCAGATCTACAGCGACGGCAGCGAAGGCCAGCTCGTCCAATATGCCCAGCGGCTCGAGGGGCTCGACGAGGTGCTGCGCAAGGCGACCGGCACGCCCGCCGATCTGCCGCCGGCCAAGGTGCGGGTGATCCTGTTCCTCACCGTCGCCTCGGTGCGGCACGCCTATCACGGCCACGCCCGCGACGTCGCCGGCTTCTACACGGTCAATCTCGAGGGGCCGATCGCCGTCTCGACCCGGGGCAAGGACAAGAGCGACGATCTGTGGGGCGCCGACGTCACCTTGTTCCACGAATATGCCCACCATTTCATGCTGGCCTATCTGCCGGCCACCTATCCGGCCTGGTATGTCGAGGGCTTCGCCGAGATCGCCGCGACCACCGCGATGATGCCGGGCGGCAAGATGATGTACGGCAAGGCCGCCGACCATCGCGGCCAGTCGCTCGCTTATTCGCGCTGGATCCCGATTCCCCAATTGCTCGGCGCCACCTACGCCTCCTTTCCGGAGGACGCCGATTTTTACGGCGAGAGCTGGCTGCTCGCCCATTATCTCACCTTCTCGCACGAACGGGCCGGGCAGCTGCGGCGCTTCCTCGGCGAATTGGGCAACGGGGTCGGCGGCGGCAAGGCGGCGGCGGACGCGTTCGGCGACCTCAACCAGCTCGACAAGGAGGTCCACGCCTATCTTCTCGCGGCGAGCTTCCCGGCGCGCGCGGTGCCGGTGTCGCTGCCGGCGCGCGAGGCGATCCGCATCCGCACCCTGTCGGCCGCGGAAGGCGATCTGATGCCCGAGACGGCGGGCCTCGACGACCATCTCGACAAGGCGCCGATGGCGACCTACCTCGCCGCGCTCAAGGAGAAAGCGGGCCGCTACCCCGACGACCCCCAGGCGCTGCGCCTGCTCGCCGATGCCTAATATGCCGCCGACGATTATGCCGCGGCGGGCGCGACCGCCGACCGGCTGCTCGCCATCGCGCCGGACAGTGGGCCGGGCCGGGTGCGCAAGGCGATGGTCCTGCTCCATGTGGCCGAGGGGCTGGAGGGCGCGGCGCGGCAGGCGAAGGTCGCCGAGGCGCGCAAGCTGATCGTCGCCGCCAACAAGGCCGCGCCCGAGGATCCGGCGCCGCTGGTCGCTTACTACCGCAGCTATGTCGCGGCGGGCGAGCGGGCGCCGGCGCAGGCGGTCGACGGGCTGAGGCAGGCGGTGAGCACGCTGCCGCAGGACCCGACCCCGCGCATGTTGCTGGTCAGCGAGCTCGTCGCCGAGGGCAAGCTGGCCGAGGCGATCTATTATCTGGGGCCGATCGCCTACGACCCTCACCGAGGGACGGGCGAGAATTCGGCGCTCGACCTCATCAACGAGCTCAAGCAGAAGCTGGCGGCGGGGCGGCCCAGGCCTCAGTCCTGAGCGCCGGCCGGCGCCTCGGCGTCCGGGCGACGGTCGACGTCCATCCCTGCAGCTTTGCGTTAGGGTCAGGACGCCCATTCGGCCGCGAGTTGCTCCGCCGTGCCCGCATAATGGTTGCAATCCAGCTCGCCATGGGAATTGCCCGGCATGCCTGGCGCCTGCCTCGGTTCCGGACCGATGCGGCCATCCGTATATTGCCACAGCCAATATCCGGTCCAACTCGCCTGGACGCTCGGATCCAGCCCGTATTGAGCGAGCCACAGCCGATGCGCTCCGAAGAAGGGATCGTTGACTCCGCCAAGGGCGTCCTTGACCGTCGATCCGCTGTAGAGCACCGCCCGGCGGCCGAGCCGATCCGACAGCTCGGTCAGGACCTCCCGCGCTCGACGCAGCGTCATCTGATTGCCGGCATCCTTTTCGAAGTCGAGCGCGACCAGGGTTCGCTCGTCCGGCTGAGCCCAGTTCAGGAAGTTGTCGACCTGCTCCACCGCCGGCCGGCTGGTGCCCCAATGATAGGCGCCCCACAGCAAGCCGGCCTCGAGGGCGGCTTCGCGCCGGTCGCGATAGGCGTCGTCGCGTCCCGTCGCACCGGTGGTCGCCTTGTGAATGACGCCGAGGACGCCGGCGTTTCGCGCAGCGACGAAGCTTGTCACCCGGTCGGCATGATAGAGGTCGACGACGAGTGGAACGGGCCGCAGTCCCGGCAAGGCGGCGGCGCTGCCGGCTGCCGGGGCGGTGCCGGCCAGGGGCTGGGCCGCGCCGCCGTCGGCACCGGTCAGAGGCCCGCAGGCGCCGGCCCAGACGTACGCATTCTCCTCGACCCGATACCAATGGGCATTGCCCTCGACCGCTTCGCCGATGACGATGGCCCGGACCTGCAGCTCGGCGCCGGGCTCGAGCTTGCGGGCCACCGGCGCTCCGCGGCCGGCGTCACCCAGTCGGAGATTGGCTCGAGTCGCCACCCGAACCTTGGCGTTGATCGGTATGATGGAAGAAATGGCCATGGTTCACCCCACACTTCCGTCGGTCGCGCCCGGTACGGCCGCCGCGCCGCCGACCCCGACGCCCTCCCGACCTTTCGCGACGTCGGCCGACGGGGCGATACGGGTCATGAATCCTTCGATGAAATCGGCCCCCGCATAGCCCGCGCCGACGAGCGCCAGTACCTGCTCGGCGGTGACCTTGAGGATGTCGGTGATGGTGGAGGCACCGGCGAGCGCGCCCGCGAAGAAACCGATGAGCAGGGGCACGAACAGCCGGTGGGCGGAAACCAGGTCCCCGACCTCGGCCGTCCCGCCGGCGGCGGCGTCGTTCAGCTTCTTGAAGCCGACGAGGGTGCGAACGCCCTGGCCGATCGCCCCCGCCACGCCGCCGAGCAGGAGGACCTGGAGCCACTGAACCACGCTGAATGGACCGCCCACCTACGCCTCCTGATCGTCAAGGCGTCATCTTGGCACCGTCGCAGGCCAACCGGCGTGACGGCCGTCACGCCGCCGATCCGCTGCGTCAGCCCCGTGCGCGCTCGCGATCGAGGAGCTTCGCCTTGCGTTCGAGGCCGTAGGCGTAGCCGCCTAGGGTACCGTCGGTGCGGACCACGCGGTGGCAGGGAATGAGCACGGCGACGTTGTTGGCGCCGTTGGCGGTGCCGGCGGCCCTGACCGCGTGGGGACGGCCGACGGCGGCCGCGATCTGGGCGTAGCTGCGCGTCTCCCCCGGCGGGATGCGGCTGAGCTCGCGCCACACCGCTTCCTGGAAGGCGGTGCCGCGCACGTCGAGGGGCAGATCGTGCGGCCGCTCGGGCGCATTGACCGCGGCGACGGCGCGGCCGACGAGATCGGCCATCGCCGCGCCGCCCTGCTCGATCGCGGCGTTGGGGAAGCGGCGGCGAAGGTCCGCCTCGTCCTCGTCGAACGACAGCCGGCAAATGCCCTTGTCGGTGGCGGCGACGAGCATGGGCCCCAGATCGGTCTCGGCGCGCGCCCAGCGGATGACGGCGCCGCGGCCGCCGTCGCGCCAGGCCGAGGGCGTCATGCCGAGCCTTCCCGGGGCGTCGGCGTAGAAGCGGCCGGGGCCGGAATAGCCGGCATCGTAGATAGCGTCGGTGACGCGCTCGCTGGTCTCGAGGCTGTCGGTCATGGCGCGGGCTCTCCGGGCGCGGGCGTAGGCGGCGGGGGTGAGGCCGGTCGCGCGCTTGAACAGGCGGTGGAAGTGGAAAGGCGAATAGCCGGCCCGGGCGGCGAGCGCGTCGAGGCCAGGCGGCGTCTCGGCCGTCTCGATCAGCTTGAGGGCGGCCTCGACCGCCGCGGCGTCGCGGCTGGCCTCGTCGGGCCGACAGCGCAGGCAGGCCCGCAGCCCCGCCGCCGCCGCGTCCGCGCCGCTGGCGAAGAAGCGGACATTCTCGCGCTTGGGGTGGCGGGCGGCGCAGGACGGGCGGCAATAGATGCCGGTGGTGAGGACGCCGGTCACGAACCGGCCGTCCGCCCGCCGGTCGCGGGCCATGACGGCGCGCCACGCGGCGTCGGGATCGAGATCGGAAAGGGTCTGGGTTGCCATGGCCGGGTTTCTACGCCCGATTCGCGCGCCCCGCATCCCGGCGCTTGCTTTCAAAGCGCCTCAAAAAAACGATCCACAAAAAACCCGCCGGCAGGCTTGCGCCGACAGCCATCCCCACCCTACAGGCGCCAGCGAATCCCGGGGGTTAGCCTAAGATGTTGTCATCAGTGAAGTTTCTGCGTTCCACAGCCGTGGGCCGCTTCGCCCCGCCGCTCGCCGCCGCGCTGCTCGTAGCCGGGTGCGGCGGAGGCGGAGGAAGCACGCCCCCGCCGCCCCCGCCGCCGCCCACCGCCAACCAGGCGCCCACCTTCACGTCCGCGGCCTCGGTCAGCGTCCCGGAGAACCGGGCCGGCACGATCTATCAGGCCGCGGCGAGCGATCCGGAACGAAGCCCGGTGACCTACTCGATCTCGGGCGGCCCGGACGCCGGCCGTTTCAGCCTTACGTCGAGCGGCGAGCTCGGCTTCGTCACGCCCGCCAATTACGACCTGCCGGCCGATGCCGATCTCAACAACGTTTACGTGGTCGAGATCGCCGCCAGCGACGGCCCGAACCGGACGGTCCAGACGGTCAGCGTGACGGTGACGAACCTCAAGGAGGGCGTGAAAGTCCAGCGCGTGGGCACCGGCTTCACCAATCCCGTGGCGGCATCCGCTCTGGACGACCGATCCCTGCTCGTCGCCGAAAAGGGAGGCGCGATCTACGCCTTCGACTCCGCGACCGGCGCCCGATCCCTGCTGGTGCAGATCGCCCCGATCACCGGCCACGGCGTGGTGGCGATCGCCGCCGCTCCCGACTTCGCGACCAAGGGCCGGTTCTTCGTGATGTACACGAACAACGGCTTCCTCTTCGTCCAGGAATATCTGCGCAATCCGGCCGGACCGACCGTCCCGAACTTTTTCGGGCCGACGCTGACCATTTCCGCGCCCGATTATGCCGGCGGCGGCTGGCTCGGCTTCGACGCGCAGGGGAATCTGCTGATCGCCACCGGCGACGCCGGCGGAACCGGCGATCCGGCCGGAACCGCGCAGAGCAACTCCTCCTCCCTCGGCAAGATCATCCTGGCCACGCCGGACCCCGACCCCTTCGCGGGCGCATCGCCTCACTTCTATTTCTTCACGATGATCGCGAAGGGCCTGCACCAGCCCGTCGGCGGAAACGTGTTCGGCAGCGGCTTGCTGATCGGCGATCGCGGCCAGGCCGTCGCCGAGGAGGTGGATTTCCTCCCGGCCGGCGCTTCCGGGACCAATTTCGGATGGCCGTTCAAGGAGGGTTTCCGAACCGTCCAGGCGACGTCCCCCGCCGGCCTCACCGACCCCGTGTTCGACTATGCCCGGTCGGGCGCGGCCGTCCAGGGCGTCGTCGGCGGCGCGATCGCCGGCCCCGCCATCCCCTCGATCGCGGGCCAGTATATCTTCGCCGACCGGTCGGGCGCGATATTCGGCTTCCCGGTCTCCGCGCTCCCCAATGTGCGAACGCTGACGGAGACGCGGACGGCGGACTTCGCGCCCGACGTGGGCGCGATCGAGCAGCCGGTCGCCGTGGTCAGCCGCGGCGGCCTCGTCTTCATCGTCGATGCGGACGGCGAGATTTTCCGGGCCGATCCGGGAGACCCCGCTTCGTGACCGCGCCTCGCCGGAAAGACGACCCGGTTGCATCGCGCCAAGGCCCCTGCTAGGGCGCCCGCGACCTGAAGCGAGGCGCCGCGCGCGCCTCTTATCATGGGTCAAAAAATCCGATCTGGAGGTTAAAGCGCGCGTGGATAATTCCGGCGGCATTCAGGCAAGCTTGGCGGGGAGATACGCGACCGCCCTGTTCCAACTGGCCCGCGACGAGCGGCAGCTGGAAGCGGTCGGCGCGAGCCTCGACGCGCTGAAGCAGGCGCTGCGCGATTCGCCCGAGCTGGCGGAGCTGACGACCAGCCCGCTGGTCGGCCGCGACGAGGCGCTGAAGGCGGTGAAGGCGGTGTCCGCCTCCGCCGGGCTGGACCCGATCACGGCCAATTTCCTCGGCGTGCTCGCCCAGAACCGGCGCCTGTCGCAACTGGGCGCGGTGATCCGCTTCTTCACCCTGCTCGCCGCCGCCCATCGCGGCGAGACCACGGCGGAGGTCGTCTCCGCCCGCCCGCTCGGCGACGACCAGCTCGCCGCGCTCCGGCAGAACCTCAAGACCCGTCTCGGCCGCGACGTCGCGATCGACCTGACGGTGGACCCCGCCATACTCGGCGGTCTGGTCGTCAAGATCGGCTCGCGCCAGATCGACGGCTCGATCCGCACCAAACTCAACACTCTCGCTTCGGCTATGAAAGGCATGACGGCGTAACCGCCGTCTGGAAGGGCTAAGAATGGACATCCGCGCCGCTGAAATCTCCAAGGTCATCCGCGACCAGATCGCCAATTTCGGCACCGACGCCGAAGTCTCCGAGGTCGGCACCGTGCTGTCGGTCGGCGACGGCATCGCCCGCGTCTACGGCCTCGACAACGTCCAGGCCGGCGAGATGGTCGAGTTCGCCGCGAGTGGCGGCGGCGAGGCGATCAAGGGCATGGCCCTGAACCTCGAAGCCGATAACGTCGGCATCGTCATCTTCGGCAACGACAGCGCCATCCGCGAGGGCGACACCTGCCGCCGCACCGGCACGATCGTCGATGTCCCCGTCGGCAAGGGCCTGCTCGGACGCGTCGTCGACGGCCTCGGAAATCCGATCGACGGCAAGGGGCCGATCGACGCCACCGAGCGTCGCCGCGTCGAGGTGAAGGCGCCCGGCATCATCCCGAGGAAATCGGTGCACGAGCCGGTGCAGACCGGTCTCAAGGCGCTCGACGCGCTCGTCCCCGTCGGCCGCGGTCAGCGCGAGCTGATCATCGGCGACCGCCAGACCGGCAAATCGGCCGTCGCGCTCGACACCTTCATCAACCAGCGCACCGCCAACCAGGGCGACGACGAGAGCCAGAAGCTCTACTGCATCTACGTCGCGATCGGCCAGAAGCGCTCGACCGTCGCCCAGATCGTCCGCGCGCTCGAAGAGAATGGCGCGATGGAATATTCGATCGTCGTCGCCGCGACCGCGTCGGAGCCCGCGCCGCTGCAGTTCCTGGCGCCCTATACCGGCACCGCGATGGGCGAATATTTCCGCGACAACGGCATGCACGCGCTGATCGTGTTCGACGATCTGTCGAAGCAGGCGGTCGCCTA
>JBJMTY010000038.1:0-6488 GCA_045811445.1 Allosphingosinicella sp.
GATCGCCCGCATCGTCGGCATGATGATGGGCGTCTGGTTCCTGTCGATCTCGATCGCGCAATATGTCGCCGGGGCGGTCGCGCAGGGGGCGAGCGTCGAGACCGTCGGCGGCCAGGTCACCAACCTCAAGGTCAGCCTGGAAACCTATCTCCACGTCTTCACCCAGATCGGCTGGATCGCGGTCGGGATCGGCGCCTTCCTGCTGCTCCTCGCCTTCCCGCTCAAATTTCTCATGCACGGAGTGAAATGACATGAGGCTGGCGCTGCTCGCCCTGGTCGCGACCGTCGCGGGGTGCGGGGCATCGAGCCCGCCGCCGCGCAGCGCCTCGGCGGCGCCGGCGAGCAAGCCGGCGACCTATTCGCACGACCCTTATCCCTCGACCTACCGGCCCTATCCGGGCGTCACCACCGCGATCGTCGGCGCGACCGTCTATGACGGCGAGGGCGCGCGGTTCGATAACGGCGTGGTCGTCCTCGCCGACGGCAAGGTGGCGGCGGTGGGCGGGCCCGACACCGCGATCCCCGCGGGCGCGGCGCGGATCGACGGGCGCGGCAAATGGGTGACGCCGGGCGTGATCGACGTCCACTCCCACCTCGGCGACTATCCCTCCCCCGCGGTCGAGGCGCATTCCGACGGCAACGAGGCGACCGGCCCGGTCAAGCCCGACGTCTGGGCCGAGCACAGCGTCTGGCCGCAGGACCCCGGCTTCGGCCGCGCGCTCGCCAATGGCGGCGTCACCACGCTCGAGATATTGCCGGGCTCGGCCAATTTGTTCGGCGGCCGCTCGGTGGTGCTCAAGAACGTGCCGGCGCGCACCGTCCAGGCGATGAAGTTCCCCGGCGCGCCCTACGGCCTCAAAATGGCCTGCGGCGAGAATCCCAAGCGCGTCTATGGCGGCCGCAACCAGTCGCCGGCGACGCGGATGGGCAATATCGCCGTCGACCGCGCCACCTGGGCCCGGGCCGCCGAATATAAGCGCAAGTGGGACAAATATGAGCACGACGGCGGCGAGATGCCGACCCGCGACATCGGCATGGACACGCTGCGCGGCGTGCTGGCCGGCGAGATCCTGGTCCAGAACCATTGCTACCGCGCCGACGAGATGGCCATCGTCATGGATATGGCCAAGGAGTTCGGCTACCACGTCGCCGCCTTCCACCACGCGGTCGAGGCCTACAAGATCGCCGATCTGCTGCGCGACAACCATGTCTGCGCGGCGATGTGGGCCGACTGGTACGGCTTCAAGATGGAAGCCTATGACGGCATCCAGGAGAATATCGCCCTGGTCCACCATGCCGGTGCCTGCGCGATCGTCCATTCCGACGACCCCAACGGCATCCAGCGCCTCTATCAGGAAGCGGCCAAGGCGCAGGCGGCGGGGCGCCGCATCGGCATCAACATACCCGACGAGATCGTGTGGGAATGGCTGAGCTGGAACCCGGCCAAGGCGCTCCACATCGACGACCGGACGGGGAGCCTCAGGCCCGGCAAGATGGCCGACGTGGTGCTGTGGAACGGCAATCCGCTGAGCGTCTACACGCGGCCCGAGCGGGTGTGGATCGACGGCGCCCTGCTCTACGACGCCAACGACCCGAGCCGCCGCCCGGTGAGCGACTTCGAGCTCGGCCAGCCCGGCGAAGGGGACGTGAAGTGAAGACGGTGAGCAAGATCCTCTCTGCGGCGGGGCTGAGCCTCGCTTTCCTGCTCGCCGCGCCGGCGCTCGGCCAGACGGTGGCGATCACCGGCGGCACGGTGGCGCTCGGCGACGGGTCGGAGCCGATCCAGGGCGGCACCGTCGTAATCCGCGACGGGCGGATCGTGGCGGCCGGGCGGGGCGTCGCGGTGCCCGCCGGGGCGCAGGTGATCGACGCGACCGGCAAATGGGTGACGCCGGGCATCGTCGCCGGCTTCTCGCGGGTCGGCCTCGCCGAAGTCGACGCGGTCGACGGGGCGAACGACATCGAGGCGAACAACTCGCCGTTCAGCGCGGCGATCGACGTCGCCCCGGCGATCAACCCCAAGGCGATGCCGATCGCGGTCAACCGCGCCGGCGGCGTCACCCGCGCGATCGTCGCGCCGGGCACGGGGCGGAGCATCTTCGGCGGCCAGGGCGCGGTGATCGACCTCGGCGCCGACATGAACCCGATCACGCGGGCACGGGCCTTCCAGTTCGTCGAGTTCGGCGAGCAGGGCACGCGCGAGGCGGGCGGCAGCCGCGCGGCGATGCATGTCCTGTTCCGCAACGCCTTGCGCGAGGCGCGCGACATCAGCCGCTATGCCGGCATCCCTTCGAGCGGCGGGACGCGGCGCCCGGCCGCCGCCAACGACCAGCGCGATCTGCCGCTCGAGGAAGTGCCGAACAATCGCGGTCTGCTCGCCTCCAACGTCGAGCGGCCGCAGGACGTGATGCTGACCCGCTTCGACGCGGCGGCTTTGGTGCCGGTGCTGCAGGGCCGCCAATTGCTCCTCGTCCATGTCGAGCGGGCGAGCGACATCCTCCAGACGCTGGCGCTGCGCCAGGAATTCCCGGCGTTGCGCCTCGTCCTGGTCGGCGCCGCGGAGGGCTGGACGGTCGCCGACAAGATCGCCGCCGCGGGCGTGCCGGTGATCGCCTCGGCGCTCACCGATCTGCCCAACACGTTCGAGCAGCTCGCCTCCACCCAGTCCAATATCGGCCGGATGCGGGCGGCGGGGGTCAAGGTATCGATCGGCATGATCGACGACGAGGAATCGCGCCAGGTGCGGCTCGAGCGGCAATATGCCGGCAACCTCGTCGCCGTCGCGCGGCTGCCCGGCGCCACCGGCCTCACCTGGGGCCAGGCGCTGCAGGCGATCACTTCCGCGCCGGCCGAGGCGGTCGGCATGGGCGGCGAGATCGGCTCGCTCAAGGCGGGGCGGCGCGCCGACGTGGTGGTGTGGGACGGCGATCCGCTCGAGAACGGTTCGGCGGCATTGCTGGTGATGATCGACGGCGTGCAGCAGCCGCTGACCAACCACCAGACGCGGCTGCGCGACCGCTACCGGACACCGACCGAGGGCCAGCTGCCCAAGGCCTACGACCGGTGATCGCGCTGGCCGGCCTCGCGCTCGCGATGCTGGCGTTCGTCGGGACCCACCTCGCTTTGTCGCACCCCCTTCGGCTGCGGCTGGTCGGCCAGCTCGGCGAGCAAAGGTTCGCCATCCTCTATTCGCTGGTGGCGGCGGCGACCCTGGCCTGGACGGCGCTCGCCTATAGGGGGCTGGACGAGGAATTGCCGCTGTGGATCGCGCCCGGCTGGTGGTGGCCCGCCGCCTCGGCGCTGATGCTGGCGGCGTGCCTGCTGCTGGTCGGGTCGTTCTTCCGCAACCCGGCTTTTCCCCATCCAGGCTCGCTGGCAAAGCCGCCGCCGCCCGCGACGGGGGTGTTCGCGGTGACGCGCCATCCGATGAACATGAGCTTCGCGCTCTGGGCGCTGGTCCATCTGTCGCTGTGGGGGACGCCGCGCAACCTGATCGTCGCCGGCGGCATCCTGGTGCTCGCCGTCGCCGGCTCGGCCGGGCAGGACCGCAAGAAGCGCGCCGCGATCGGCCAGCATTGGCGGGCGTGGGAAGCGAGGACCTCGTTCGTACCGTTCGCCGCCCTCATCCGGGGACAGGCGCGCTGGCGCGCCGCGGCGCCGGACTGGAAGGTGCTGCTCGGCGCCCTCCTGCTGTGGCTGGCGGTGACGACCTTCCACGCGCCGACCGTGTCGCCGCTCGTCTGGGCCTGGCAGAGCTTCGGCTAGCGTTCTTCGCCTAGGTCGCCGCGAGGCCTGCGCTCCGTCGACTCGATCGCTTCGAGCACCGCTTCCGGGGCGACGTCGCGTTTCATCTCCTCCACCTCGGGCGGGTGCTCGATGCCGAGCTTGCCCGCGATTTCGGAAACCAGGGCCACGACCTTGGTGAGCTCGTGCTCGGTCAGCAGGCTGATCTGGAGGTCGAGCTCGGCCCGCTTGTCGGCGGCGGCGGCCATGCGGTTTTGGGTGATGAGGACGAAGGTCGACAGGAAGATCGCCTCCACCGACGCGATCATGGCCAGAACGACGAAGCTTTGGTCCCAGGGCTCGAGGCCGACCCAGCCGAGGTTGGCGGCGATCCAGAAGCCGTAGAGGGCGAGATGGACGTAGACGAACAGCATCGAGCCGGTGAAGTCGGTGACCTTCGCCGCCAGCCTCTCCTGCAGAGGCGCACCCGCGGCTTCGTCGCGGCGCCGCCGTTCGAGCGCGGCGATGTTGCGCTCGAGCGCGCTGTTGAGGGAGGCGGGGTCCGGCGGCGGGACGGTCGGGCCGCGATCAGCCATGAGGCGCGGTCCTAGAGCGGTTCGCGGAGCAATCGGTCTTCGGGCGTGGATTTCTCATCCTCGCTGAACCCGCCGCGGCGGGCGACGGTTGCAGCGACGGCGACGTCCATGGTGACGTTGCCGACGGTGCGGAACAGGTCCGGCACCGTCTCGACCGCTATCAGCAAAGCGAGCGGCTCGAGCGGGACGCCCATCGCCAGCGCGATCGGCGCGGTGTTGGTGACGAAGCTGACCTGGCCGGGCAGGCTCACCGCGCTGAACGTGGTGATGGCGGCGACGACCACGCCCATGGCGAGCTGCGCCGGGCTCAGGGCCATGCCGTACCAATGGGCGATGTAGAGGATGACAGCCATGTTCATCCCCGGCCCGGTGGCGCGGAACAAGGCGACGGCGAGCGGCAGGGTGACGCCCGAGGCGGCGACCGGGATGCCGAGCCGCTCGCTGGAGCGCAGCATCTGCGGCAAGGTAGCGAGCGACGACTGGGTGCTGAGCGCCACCGCCTGGGCCGGCGCGACGGCGCGGGCGAAGCGGCCGGGCGCGAGGCGGGCACCGATGGCGGCGAGCGGATAGGCCAGCGCCCAGATCACCACGCCGACCGACGAGACGATCGCGATATAGTGGATCAGCGCCTTGAACGCCCCGCCGCCGGCCCGCTCGCCGACCACGTAGGCGAGCGCGAACACGCCGATCGGGCCGAGCCACAGCACCCAATTGACGATGACGATCATGGCCTCCGACACCGCGCGGAACAAGGCGACGACCTGCTCGCGGCCGGCGGCGGGGATGCGGGTGAGCGCGAAGGCGAAGGCGGTGGCGAAGACGACGAGGGGGAGGATCTGGTCGCCGGCGGCGGCGGCGAGCGGGTTGGTGGGGACGATCGAGCGGACGAAATCGCCGAAGCCCGGCACAGCGTCGACCGGGCTGGCGGTCGTGAGCGCGGTGCGCAGCGCCTGCGCCGCCTCCACCGGCATCGGGAACAGGCGAAGCAGCAAGGGCACGAACAAGGCCGCGAAGATCGCCGAGAACCACAGGATGACGACCATCAGGGCGAAGGAGCGGCCGGCGACGCGGCTGCCGCGCGCCGCTTCCGTCCCTTCGGCGATGCCGGTGACGAGCAGGCCGACGACCAGCGGCACGATCGTCATCTGCAGCCCGGCGAGCCAGAGGTGGCCGATCGGCTCGAGGAGGTCGGCGGTCCGCCCGGCCCAAGGGGCGCCGGCGGTGACGATGCCGAGGATGAGCCCGGCGGCGAGGGCGGCGAGGATGCGGGCGGCTTGGCTCATCGCGCGGGTGTAGCGGCGGTCGGCAGGCGGCGGAAGGCCCTCCCCGTGCGCAAGAGGAGCGGCTATGAAGCCTTCATGACACGCAAATATTTCGGGACCGACGGGATACGCGGGCGGACCAATTCGGCGCCGATGACGGCGGAAATGGCGCAGCGCGTCGGCCAGGCGGCGGGCGCGCATTTCCTGCGCGGCGACCATCGCCACCGCGTCGTGATCGGCAAGGACACCAGGCTGTCAGGCTATATGATGGAGACGGCCTTGATCTCCGGCTTCACCAGCGTCGGCATGGACGTGGTCATGGTCGGGCCGGTGCCGACGCCGGCCGTGGCGCTGCTCGCCCGCTCGATGCGCGCCGACCTTGGCGTGATGATCTCGGCCAGCCACAACCCCTATGTCGATAACGGCATCAAATTGTTCGGGCCCGACGGCTACAAATTGTCCGACGCCGACGAGGCGGCGATCGAGCGGCTGATCGAGGCGCCGCCCAAGCTGGTCGCGGCCGAGCTGATCGGGCGCGCCAAAAAGATCGAGGATGCGCGCGGTCGCTACATCCACTTCGCCAAATCGACTTTCCCCGAGGAGCTGAGGCTCGACGGCCTGAAGGTCGTCGTCGACTGCGCCAACGGCGCCGCCTACCAGGTCGCGCCGTCGGCGCTTTGGGAATTGGGCGCCGACGTAGTGGCGATCGGCGTCTCGCCCGACGGCACCAACATCAACGACGGCTGCGGCTCGACCGCCCCCGCCGCCCTCCAGGCCCGGGTGGTCGAGGAAGGCGCGCATATCGGAATCGCGCTCGACGGCGACGCCGACCGGCTGATCCTGATTGACGAGAAGGGCGACACGGTCGACGGCGATCAGATCCTCGCCTTAATCGCGCGGTCCTGGA
>JBJMTY010000039.1:0-25103 GCA_045811445.1 Allosphingosinicella sp.
ACGGCGGCGACGACCGATGGCGCGGGCTTCGCGGCGGCCTCGCGCGGGGCCGGCGCGGCGGCGGCGCCGGTCTCGGCGGCGGCCATGCGGACCTGCGCGGCCTCCTCGGCGATGGTCGGCTGGCGCTGCTCGAAGCGGGCCAGGGTCGCCCGGTCCTTGACGAACTGGGCGGAGGTCGGGGCGGACAGCGCGAGCACGTCGCTGTTCCACGCCTCGAGCTGGGTCATCCGGCCGCGCGTGCCGAGCTCGGTCTCGAGCGAGCGTATGTCGCGGCGGGCGAAATAGATCTGCTTCTCGACCTTGGCGAGCTCGGCGCGCTCGGTGGCGACGCGGAGCGACACCATGTAGCAGCCCAAAGCGGCGCCGCCGACGGCGGCGACCCAGATCACCGACTTGAATCCCCTCGCGATCATGCCGGGGCTCCTTCTTTCCAGGCGGGTGCGTGCGTGCGGCGCGCCACCCGCAGGGTGGCGGAGCGGGCGCGCGGATTGGCGGCGACTTCCGCCTCGCCGGCGCGGACCGGCTTGGCGACCGCCTCGAAGCTCGGTGCCGACGCGGGCGCGCGGGCGGCGGGACGATGGCGCGAGCCCGCCGGCACGTCGCCGCTGCGCTCCTTGAGGAAGCGCTTGACGACGCGGTCCTCGAGGCTGTGGAAGGTCACCACGGCAAGACGGCCGCCGGGCTTCAGCACCTGCTCGGCGGCGGCCAGCCCGCCCTCCAGCTCGTCGATTTCCTCATTGAGGTGGATGCGGATGGCCTGGAAGGTCCGCGTCGCCGGGTCCTTCTTCATGCCCGTCCGCCAGCCCACCGCCTTGCGCACCACCTCGGCGAGGCGCCCGGTGCGCTCGATCGGCCGCGCGGCGACGATCGCGCGGGCGATCCGGCGCGACTTGGCCTCCTCGCCGTAGCGCCACAGCACATCGGCGATCTGCTCCTCGCCGGCCTGGTTGACGAACTCGGCCGCGCTCTCCCCGTCCTGGCCCATCCGCATGTCGAGCGGCCCGTCGGCCTGGAAGGAGAAGCCGCGCTCGGCGCGGTCGAGCTGCATCGAGGAGACGCCGATGTCGAGCGTCACGCCGTCCACTTCCTCGACCCCGCGGGCGGCAAGCGCCTGACGCATCCGGGAGAAACGCTCCGGAACCAGCGTCAGGCGCCCCCCGCTCGACACCGCCAGCGCCTCGCCTTCCTGTATCGCATCGGGATCGCGATCGAAGGCGTAGACGTGGGCGGCGCCTTTATTCAGCAAAGCGCGCGTATAGCCGCCGGCGCCGAAGGTGCCGTCGACATGGGTTTCGCCGGCGCCCGGGGCGAGCGCGGCGATCACTTCGTGCAGGAGCACGGGGACGTGCGGGGCGGGCGCGGCGGCGGTCACGACGCCAGCCCCTTTTCCTCGAGCCGCCAGGCCGCGATCTCCTTGAGATCGGCGTCGCCATGGGCGAGGGCGGTGCGCGGGTTCCAGATCTCGACCCGGTCGCCGATGCCCAAGAACAGCGCGAGATCGTCGATGCCGCCCTTGCGGCGCATCATCGGCGGCAGGACGATGCGGCCGCTCGTATCGTAGGGCACTTCCTCGGTCAGGCCGAAGGTGCGGCGGGCGCGGGCGTAATGCTCTTCGAGCGTGCCGCCTTTCTCCTCCTGGGCGAGGCGGCGGCGCTCGATCTCCGCATAGAGGTTGCGGGTGAGGTTGCGGCCGTAGGCGACGAGGCAGGGCGCGACGTCGTGCGCGCCGATGACGATCGCCCGCGCCTCGGAGCCGCGCTCGATCGTAGTGCGGACGAAGGCGGGCACGGAAAGACGCCCCTTGGCGTCGACCGCGTTGAGCGCGCTTCCTTGAAAGAAGTCGTCGATCTCCACGCCGCAACCCGCTCCACACGCCGGCCTTCCCCGTTCGCGGAAGCGCGCGTCATCGCGCTCCGCGTGCCCTGACGAGCCGCCAGAGAAGTGCCCCGAACTCTAGAGCGGCGTGGATAACATTGCGGGGGTTGGGATGGAAGGGGATTTCATGCCTTTTTACGGGATTTCATGCCACAGAGGCAATGTTCCTGGCTCGTTCAGATAGATGTTCTGTTTCAGTACTGGTTTTCGATCCTGTGGATAAGTATGTGGCCGGCCGCTGCCCAGGCATGGCGACGGTCCGAGTCTTCGTGGCTATTGCGCGTTGGCCGCGGCGCCGGTGCCGTTCTCGTCGGCATTGCCCGGGGCGACGCCGAGCTGGGCGAGCGGCTCCTTGGGGCCCGTCTCGTTGACGACCGGCGCGGCGGGCGGAGCGCCGCGGCCGGTGAGGCGGCTGACGAGGTTCGCGGCGGGCTCCTCGGCGCTCGGCCGCGCGAAGATTGCGCCCAGCAGGACGAGGATGAATACGAAGGCGAGCCCCGTGAGGCCGATGCGGACGCGCTGCACGCTTTGGCTACTCCACCCTTCCGCCCTTGAATCTAGGAGAACGTAACGCAAGCGCAAGCGCTTTGTCGTCCGCGCGGCGGCGAGCCGGCGTGGCTGTTCGTGGAAAACGGCTTGACGCGCGATGCTGCGCCCGCGAATTGGTTTGTCATGCACAAGACCCCCACCCTCGCCGTCACGCTCTTAGCGCTTCTCGCGCTCGCCGCGTGCGACAACAAGCCCACCACGGTCGTCGCCAACGAGGACGATCCCCAGGCCGCCGAGCTTCAGAATGCGAAGCCCGTCGCGCCGCCGCCGATGATCCAGGCCAGCCACACCTACAGGTGCAAGGACAACAGCCTGCTCTATGCGGATTTCTACACCGACAACACGGTTTCGGTCCGCTCCAAGAAGGACGGCGCCCCGACCAAGCTGACCTCGCCTGACGGCAAGGCGCCCTACACCGCCGAAGGCTATTCGCTGAGCGGCTCCGGCGCCTCCGTCAGCTACGCCGCCCCGGGCAGGTCCGCCCAGCCCTGCGACACCAAGTAACTGCGCGATTCGCGCGCGGGAGGGCCGGCCGGATGCGTCCGCGCCGGCCCTTTTCGTTGCAGCGCCGGCACGTGCTACGGTCGAGGCGATGACCCGCCCCGCCGACCATCCGCCGATCGCGCCCCCTCGCGTCGGCATCCTCCTCGTCAACCTGGGCACGCCGGACGCGCCCGAGCCGCGCGCCGTGCGCCGCTATCTGGCCGAGTTCCTCTCCGACCGCCGCGTCGTCGAGATCCCGCCCTTCGCCTGGCAGCCGATCCTCAGGGCCTTCATCCTCACCTCCCGCCCCCGCCGCTCGGCCCACGCCTACCGCCAGGTGTGGAGCGAGGCGGGCTCGCCGCTCGCCGCGATCACCGCCCGCCAGGCCGCCGCGCTCGCCGGCGCCTTCGGCGAGGACGCGATCGTCGACCACGCCATGCGCTACGGCCGGCCCGGCATCGCCGAGCGGCTCGATGCTCTGCTCGCGCGCGGCTGCGAGCGCATCCTGATCGCCCCGCTCTATCCGCAATATTGCGCGGCGACGACGGCGAGCGCGCTCGACGCCGCCTTCGCCCACCTCGCGCGCCTGCGCCGCCAGCCGGCAATCCGCACCCTGCCGCCTTATTACGACGACGCCGCTTATGTCGGCGCGCTGGCGGAGAGCCTCGAGACCGGCCTCGCCGCGCTCGACTTCGTCCCCGAGGCGATTCTGGCGAGCTTCCACGGCATGCCGGCGCGCACCCTCGCGCTGGGCGACCCCTATCATTGCCACTGCCAGAAGACCGCGCGCCTGCTCGCCGAAGCGACCGGCCGCGCCCTGACGATCACCTTCCAGTCGCGCTTCGGCCGCGCCCAATGGCTCTCGCCCGCCACCGACGCCACCCTCGCCGCGCTGCCCGGCCGCGGCGTGACCCGCGTCGCTTTGATCGCCCCCGGTTTCGCGGCGGATTGCCTCGAGACGCTCGAGGAGCTCGCCCTGCGCGGCCGCGACGCCTTCCTCGCCGCCGGCGGCGAGCGCTTCGCCTACCTCCCCTGCCTCAACGATTCCACGCCCGGGCTCGCCATGCTGCGCCGCGTGATCGGCCGCGAGCTTGAAGGATGGCTGAGCCCGCCCTAGACGCCGCCTCGACAAGAGCAAGAGAGAGGATGGCATCATGGCACGAGTCGCAGTCGTCACCGGAGGCACGCGCGGCATCGGCGAGGCGATCAGCGTCGCCCTCAGGGATTCCGGCTTCACCGTCGCCGCGAACTATGCCGGCAACGAGGCGAAGGCCGCCGAATTCACCGGTCGCACCGGCATCAAGGCCTATAGATGGGACGTCTCCGACTATGACGCCTGCGTCGAGGGCTGCGGGCGGGTCGAGGCCGAGCTCGGCCCCATCGACGTGCTCGTCAACAATGCCGGCATCACCCGCGACGGCACCATGAAGCGGATGACCCGCGACATGTGGGACGAGGTGATCGACGTCAATCTGGGCGGCTGCTTCAACATGGCCAAGGCGGTGTGGGACGGGATGAGCGGCCGCAAATGGGGCCGCGTCGTCAACATCGGCTCGATCAACGGGCAGGCGGGGCAATACGGCCAGGTCAATTACGCCGCCGCCAAATCGGGCATTCACGGCTTCACCAAGGCGCTCGCCCAGGAAGGCGCCCGCGCCGGCATCACCGTCAACGCCATTGCGCCGGGCTATATCGACACCGACATGGTCGCCGCCGTGCCCGAGGACGTGCTCGCCAAGATCGTCGCCCGCATCCCCGTCGGCCGCCTCGGCAAGGCCGAGGAGATCGCCCGCGGCGTCGCCTTCCTCTGCGCCGAGGAAGCCGGCTTCGTCACCGGCTCCACCCTCAGCATAAACGGCGGGCAGCATATGTATTGAGGGCGTCTGCCCCTCTGGCTAGCGCCCCGCGACCGGTGCCGCCGCCGCGACGGCGGTGGCGGCGAAGGCGATCTTGAGGATGGCGAAGATCGCGACGGTGCCGGCGGTGATCGCCGCGAAGTTGAGCAGCATCAAGGCGAAGGCGCGGGTGCCGTCGTCGTGGACATAATCCTCGATGACCACCTTGAGGCCGTCGCGGGCGTGGACGAGGGCGGTCCCGACGAGGAGCAGCATCGGCACCGCCGCCCAGGGATCGGCGAGCCACTCGCGGATCGTGCCGTAATCGAGCGTGCCGAGCCTGAGCAGCGAGATCAGCAGCCAGGCGACTAGGCCGACGAGGGCGACCGAGGTCGCGCGCTCCTGCCACCAATGGCCGGCGCCCTCGCGGGCCGAGCCGAGGCCGCGCACGCGCGCCAGCGGGGTTTCCATCTCCATTCTCAGCGTCCCTTCCAGATCCACAGCCAGAGCGCGGCGGTCAGCGCGAGCGAGCCCGCCAGGGTCGCCAGCGCCCAGAATTTGTTGCGGCCGAGCTCGAAGCCCGCGCCGATGTCCATGACGAGGTGCCGGAGCCCCGACAAACTATGCTGGAACAGGGCCCAGGTCAGGCCGACGCCCACCAGCAGGCCGAACGGCCCCGTCGCCACCGCCAGGAAATCGTCATAGGCCTCGGGCGATCCCGCGGCGGCGGTCAGCCACCAGGCCAGGCCCGCGACGCCCACCACCGCCAGGCCGCTCCCGGTCACCCGGTGGAGGATCGAGACCAGCATGTGCGGCCCCCATTTCCAGACGGTGAGGTGCGGCGCGAGCGGTCGATCCGGGTTCCTGTGCATGGCCCGGCTTTTAGGGCGGGCGCGGGGGGATGCAAGGGCGCGGCGCGACGCTTCCGCCCGCCATGGTCAACAGCTTGTTAACGCTTCCGCGCGACAAGGGGGAAAGAGTTGAAGCAGGAAAGGCGAGACATGGCGAGCGCGGCGCAGCGGGAAGTGACGATCGGCGAGCGGCTGGCGCGGTTCGACGGCGACGGCACGCTGGCGGAGGGCTGCCGCGAGATCGCCGCCTTGTTCGCCAACGACGCGGTGCGGGTCGCGCGGCGCTTCTGGACCCATCTCGGCGCCTCGCCGGAGATCGGCAAAAGCTTCGCCGGCGAGGAGCTGGACGGGCTCGTCGCGCGCATCCTGCCTTATCTCGCCGCCAAATATACCGACGCGGGCGGGCAGAAATGGGTCGACATGGTCGCGGCCTATGTCGAGGAGGCGAACCGCGACGGCGTCGGCCTCTCCGCCCTGCTCTCCTCGATCGCCGCGGCGGCCGAGGAAGGCCATCTCATCCTCGCCGAGAAGCTGGCGGACGATCCCGGCCGGCTGGCGCGGCTGGCGCGGTGCCTGACCCGCGCCACCTTGCTCGAGGCCGACGTGTTCGCCGCCCATTTCGAATCGATCCGCAGCCACGCCGAGCGCGGCCGGCTCACCGAGCGCGGCACCCGCTTCAGCCAGGAGATCGTCAGCGAGGTCGAGCGGACCGCGTCGGACAGCCGGATGCTGCGCGCCCAGGCGGCCGAGGCTTCGTCGGCGGCGCGGGGCATGCTCGGCAAGACCAGCGAGGTGGCCGCGGCCGCCGAGCAATCCGCGGTGGCGATGCGCGAGGCGGCGCAGACCGCCGCCGGCCTCATCCGCGCCATCGAGGAAGCCCGCTCCGAGGTCGAGGTGGCGGCCGACGTCGCCACCCGCGCCGGCGGTCAGGCCGCCGCGGCGGTCGAGGTCAGCCAGGCGCTTTCCGCCCATGTCGAGGCGATCGAATCGATCCTCTCGCTGATCCGCGAGATCGCCGGCCAGACTAACCTGCTCGCGCTCAACGCGACGATCGAGGCGGCGCGGGCGGGCGACGCGGGACGCGGCTTCGCCGTCGTCGCGCAGGAAGTGAAGTCGCTCGCCAGCCAGACCGCGCGGGCGACCGACGACATCGCCGGCAAGATCGCCTCGATCCAGCAGGCGACGCGCCAGACCGTCGACGCCAACGGCTCGATCCGCCGCACCGTGGAGGAGGTCCAGTCCTCCGCCACCCGCATCCGCGAGGCCATGGAGACGCAGGCGCGCACCGTCACCATGATCACCGCCGCGGTCGACGAGACCGCGCTCGCCGCCGATTCGATGTCCTCCACCATCGCCGCGATCCGCCAGGACACCGAGACGGTGGCCGGCGAAATAGACGGCCTCACCCGCAATTTCGGCCTCGTCGACGAGCAGATGGCCCGCTTCAAGGCCACCACTTCGGCGTTCGTCGACACGTTCGCGGCCTGACCGGAGCGGCCGAGTCGCCGCCCCGATTCGCGGCTTGCCGCCAAACTTGTGCCGCGCGGCGTAGTCGGCGATACTCGGCGGGCCATGGACCAGGCCCGGATCGACAGGCTGACCGAGCAGCAGCGCATCTGCCTGCGCCACGTTTACGCGCACCTCACGTCCAAGGAGATCGCCCCGCTGATGCGGATCGAGCCCGGCTCGGTCGACCAGCACATCAAGGCGGCGATGCGGATCCTCGGCGTCGGCGACCGCCGCACCGCCGCGCGCGTGCTCGCCGAGCATGAGGCGGCGCACGGCATTTCCCACCCAACCGCCGCCGAGCGGGTACCCGCCGCGGCCTACCAGCCATTGGTATACCAATCGCCGGGGCTTGTTCCCACCGCCGTTCCGGGCACATTCGGGTTGCCGATCGAGAGCGGGACACAGCCTTCGGGCAGGTGGTCCGGCGAGGCGATGAGGGAGGAGCAGGCCAGCTTCACGATCGTCGCGCCGGATGGGGCTTCCGCGTTCCCGCTCCCGATCGGCGACAGACGGCCGGGCGACCTTGGTTGGGTCGCCAGGCTGGGATGGGTCGCCGTGATCGCCATAGGCGTAGCACTGGCGTTCGGCGGCCTCATCTCCGGACTTGAGGGTCTGTCAGCGCTGGCCAGCCACTAGGCGGGCCTTTCATGAACACGCTTAGCGAACGCGCGGGTCCGTCCCGTGCGAAGGAGTAGACTCATGCTCATCAAGCGCAAGCAGGCGGTCGTCAGGGTCGCGGAGAGCCTCCACAACGTCGAGGACGCGATCGATCTCGCTCTGGCCCGCGCGGCGGAGTTCAGCGCCACGATGGTGACCGCGCGGTCCGATGCGGGCCTTTCGGCCATGGTCGGCCAGGACGCGTTCGAAGGCGCCGCCGCTGCCTTCGCGGCGCTGGCCAAGGCTCGGGGCGACATCGTCGAGACGCACCGGCGGCTGACCGAAACGAAAGCCCAAATCGGCATGAGGACGGTCTCCGTTGGAGACGAAATGTCCAAGCCGGTGGCGGAACGCGGCGTCGCGCTGCGGGCGGTTGCGTGAGGACGGACGGAGGGAAGCGCTTGACGTGCTTCTGACGGCGTGATCGGCTTGCGCCGGTGCTCAGACTTGTCGTCTTCAACCTGCTGCTGTTCGGCTGCCTCTTTTACGCTTGGCTTCGGGGCGGCGGGCCGGAAAAGGCGGCGGCGACGATCCTCGCCGTCGGCTCGCTCGTCACGCCGGTTTTCGGTTCCGATTTCGCGGTACGCTTCAGCTCCGTCGAGGTCGGCGTCCTTGTTGTGGATATCGTCGTGCTCGCCGGCCTGTTGTTGGTCGCGCTGTCCGCGGAAAGGCTCTGGCCGTTATGGGTCGTAGCGCTACACATCGTCGGCATGGCGGCCCATGGCGTGAGGATGGTCGACCCGACGATCATGCGGTGGGCCTACGGGTTCGCCATCGCGTTCTGGAGCTATCCGATGCTCCTGCTCATCATCGTCGGGACGTGGCGCCATCAGCAAAGGCTGGCACGCTTCGGGGCCGACAAATCCTGGTCGAGCTTCTTCGGCCGTTCGGCGGCGAAGCGGAAGACTGGAGCGACCGGCTGATCCGCCAATACGGCTCGCTGGGCGCGGTGCTCGCGGCCGCGCCGGCCGCGCCCGACCGCCTGCTCGCCGACGCGCCGGGCGCCCGGGACCATCTCGCCACGATACGCGAAGCGATGCTGCACGCGCTGCGCAGTGAGGCGACCGCGGGGCCGGTCCTCACCGATTCGAGCGCCCTGCTCGATTATCTGACCCTCGACATGGGCCATCTCGCCACCGAGCAGCTCCGCGTCCTGTTCCTCAACAAGCGCAACGAGCTGCTCGACGACCGGGTGCTGGCCGAAGGCTCGGTCGACATGACCCCGGTCTATCCGCGCGACATCATCCGCCGCGCGCTCGAGACCGGGGCGACGGCCTTGATCCTGGTCCACAACCATCCCTCCGGCGATCCGACGCCGAGCCGCGGCGACGTCGAGGCGACCCGGCGGGTGGCGGCGGCGGCGCAGGCGCTCGACATCTGCGTGCACGACCACGTCATCATCGCCCGCGAAGGCTGGTCGAGCTTCCGCGCGCTCGGCCTGCTGCGCGGCTGAGAGAGGCTTTTCCTGGGCGGCGGCCGCGCCTATGCGGGCCGCCATGACGACGCTCAACATCCTCGTTACCGGCACCAGCCGCGGCATCGGCAAGGCGATCGCGGCTTCGCTCGACGGCCATCGGGTCGCTGGCCACAGCTCGAGCGGCGGCGACGGCCGGCTCGCCGCCGATCTCGCCGCCCCCGGCGCGGCCGAAGCCTTGTGGCACGCGGCGCTGGAGCGGCTCGGCGGGCGTATCGACGTGCTCGTCAACAATGCCGGCATCTTCGAGGCGAACCCGGTCGACGCCGCCCACCAGGCCTGGGTAAGCGAGTGGGAGCGGACGATGCGGGTCAACCTCACCGCCGCCGCCGAGCTCTGCCGCCTCGCCGTGCTCCATTTCCGCGAGGAAGGCGGCGGCCGCATCGTCAACGTCGCCAGTCGTGCCGCCTATCGCGGCGACTCGCCGCAGCACTGGCATTATGCCGCGTCCAAGGCCGGCATGATCGGTATGACCAAGTCGATCGCGCGCGGCTACGCGGCAGAGAACATCCTCGCCTTCGCCGTCTGCCCCGGCTTCACCGCCTCCGAGATGATCGAGGATTATATGGATTCGCGCGGCGGCCAGCAGATCGTCGCCGACATCCCGCTCGGCCGCGTCGCGACCGCGGACGAGGTGGCGGAAACGGTGCGGTGGCTGGCCGTCGACGCGCCGCCCTCCGCGACCGGCGCGGTGATCGACGTCAACGGCGCGAGCTACGTCCGCTGACATGGCCGACAGCTGGCGAGTGACCCTTCCCTGCACGCGCGGCGAGGCGGAGAGGCTGAAGGAGGACGTCACCCCGCTGGCCCTGCTCGACGCGCCGCCGGTGCTGATGACCTCCGAGCACGACCCGACCAAGCCGGACCAGTGGCGCCTCGACGCCTATTTCTCCGAGCCTCCCGGCGCGGACATGCTCGCCATGCTCGCCGCCTTGGTACCGAGCGCGGCGGGAACGGCGGCGGCGGTCGAACGGGTCGAGGACAGCGACTGGGTGACGATCAGCCAGGCCGGGCTCGAGCCGATCGAGGCGGGGCGCTTCTTCGTTCACACCCCGCAGCATCGCGGCGAGGCGCCGGCGGGCGCCATCGCGCTGGAGATCGACGCCGGACGCGCATTCGGCACCGGCCAGCACGAGACGACGAGCGGCTGCCTCGAGGCGATCAGCCGGATGAAGGACAGGGGCCTCGTCTTCGCCAACCTCCTCGACCTTGGCACCGGCACCGGCCTGCTCGCCTTCGCGGCGCTGCGGCTGTGGCCGGCGGCGCGCGCCGCGGCCTCGGATATCGACCCGGTCTCGATCGAGGTGGCGGCCGAAAATGCGGCGGTGAACGCCGTCCGCCTCGGCCGCGCCCGCGGCCAAATCGAGCTCGCCGTCGCCGCCGGCATGGATCATCCGCGCCTCAGCGCCCGCGCCCCTTACGACCTCATCCTCGCCAACATCCTCGCCGGCCCGCTGGTCGAGTTGGCCCCTTCCGTCTCGAAGGCGCTAGCGCCGGGCGGCCGCCTGGTGCTGGCCGGGCTGCTCGACCATCAAGCCGAAGGCGTCGCCGCCGCCTACCGCCGCCAGGGCCTGATGCTCGCCTCGCGCGCCGACCGCGGCGAATGGCCGACCCTCGTCATGCGCAAGCGCAAGGCGCTCGGCTGGAGATGACGCCGTCAACCTACAGGTAACGAGCCCAATGCTCCTCGGAGACGATGGCGATCGGCACGCCCTGATCTCGCATCTCGGCGGCTTTGAGAATCTTGTGGCCAAAGGCCGAATGCTTCCATGACTCGGTAGCGTAGGCGCCGATCACTAGGAAATCCGTCTTCCTCGTGAGGCTGCCGAAGTTCGCGCCGCGCTCGGCAACGGCTGCCTCACACTTCGTTCTGCGGCCGTAGCTGAAGGTTCCTGTGAAGCAGTAGGATCGTCCCGGAAAGGTCAGGTCAGGCGCAGGGCGGCAGAGCGGCAGCGTTGTCGATTTGAACGCCTCACCGACTTCAACATCGTTCCCCGAGAAAGCCTGAAGGGACTGAAAGAGCTCCTCCCGTTCCGCATCGTCCACAACGCCATCGGCGAGCATCTCGGACACACGAGCGTAGAGGTCGGCGATGATGGGGTTGCCGCTAATGGCCTCGACCGCGAGCCAGCTTTCCAGGTACTCCACCTCAGCGTGATTGAGGATACCGTCTGCGCACAGACCGCGCGCAAGGCCGGTCAGCTCATCAACCTGCCGCGACGAGATACGCTCGCGCCCGTATCGATTATAGAGTTGCTCCACGTTTCACGCCCCCACGACCGCTGCCACCTGATCTCGCCACCATGACTCGTTCTCTACAGGGATGCCAAGCTCCTTCGCCTTCTTGAGCTTCGATCCCGCGCCCGGGCCGGCAATTACAAGATCGGTCTTGCGAGAGACGTCACTAGCGACCTTCGCCCCTAGGCGCTCGGCCTGCGTCTTCGCCTCATCCCGCGAGAGCGTTTCGAGGCTGCCGGTGAAGACTACGGTCTTCCCGGAGACCGGGCTTGCCACCGTCTCCCAAATCACTTCGGCGGGCCGAACGCCGACCTCCTCAAGTTCACGGAGAACCTTCTGATTGTGAGGCTCTTCGAAGAAATCCAAAACTGAGTTCGCGACTTCCGGGCCGATGTTTGGTGTGGCTAGAATCGCTACGACGGCCGCGTCTCGTCGCTGAATGAACTTTCGTTCCTCTTCGCCCGGCTCACGCGTAGCTTCGGCGCGCGTTCGAAGGGCTTCCTCGACTATCGAGCGGACGCGCTTCCAACTGCGATACCGCCGGGCCAAGTCCCTCGCGGTAACCTCCCCGACCTGTGGAATTCCCAAGGCGAATAGAAATCTGTCGAGGGGGCGCGTTCTACTGCCTTGAACGGCGCTCACCAGATTGCGCGCCCACACGTCACCCTTCTTTTTTCGCGCGCGTAGTTGCTCTTCCGAGAGGCGGTAGATGTCCGCGGGGCCCTCGATCAGTTTGTCGTCGAAGAACGCGACGATCTGCTTTGTCCCCAGCCCTTCAATGTCCATCGCGTTGCGCGACACGAAATGACGCAACCGCTCCACGCGCTGTGCTGGGCAGATGAGGCCGCCAGTGCAGCGCACGTCCACTTCCCCCTCCTCGCGGACTGCCTTCGAGTCGCAGCGCGGGCAGTGGTCCGGGAAAACGTAGGGCTCTCGCACCGCCTCCGGAGTTAGGTTCTCCAGCACCTGGGGAATGACGTCGCCGGCGCGCTGGATGAGGACGCGGTCGCCGGGGCGGACGCCCAGGCGCGCGATCTCGTCGGCATTGTGCAGCGTGGCATTGGTGACGGTGACGCCGCCGACGCCGACCGGTTCGAGCCGCGCCACCGGCGTTAGCTTGCCGGTGCGGCCGACCTGGATGTCGATCGCGAGGAGGGTCGTCTGCGCCCGCTCCGCAGGGAATTTATGCGCCAGCGCCCAGCGTGGGGCGCGCGCGACCTGGCCGAGCCGCCGCTGCCAGTCGAGCCGATCCACCTTGTAGACGATTCCGTCTATGTCGAATGGCAGATCCGCCCTCTTCGCCTCGACGCCGCGGTAGAAATCGAGCAGCGGCTCCATATCGGTGAAGACGGCAAGATCGGCGGAAACCGGAACGCCCCACGCCTCGATCGCCCGCATCACGCCGAGCTGGGTGTCGGCGGGCAGCGCCGAGGCCTCGCCCCAGCCGTGGGCGTAGAAGCGCAGCGGCCGCGCCTCGGTGACGGCCGGATCCTTCTGGCGCAGCGAGCCCGCGGCGGCGTTGCGCGGATTGGCGAAGATCTTGGCCTCCGCCTCGGCCTGGCGCGCGTTGAGCGCGGCGAAATCGGCCTTCGCCATGTAGACCTCGCCGCGTATCTCGAACAGGTCCGGCGCGCCATCGGGGAGACGGTGCGGGATGTCGCGGATGGTGCGGGCGTTGGGGGTCACGTCCTCGCCCGTCGTGCCGTCGCCGCGGGTGGCGGCGAGGACCAGCACGCCCTTTTCGTAGCGCAGCGAGCAGGACAGGCCGTCTATCTTGGGCTCGGCGGTGAGCGCGACCGGGTCCGCTTCGCCGAGCTTCAGGAACCGCCGCACGCGCCCCACGAAATCCGCCACCTCCGCGTCGGCGAAGGCATTGTCGAGGCTGAGCATCGGCAGCGCGTGCCGCACCTTGGCGAGCGGCCCCTCCGGCGCCGCCCCTACCTGACGGGACGGGCTATCCGCGCGCACCAGATGCGGGAATTGCGCCTCCAGCTCGGCGTTGCGACGGACGAGCGCGTCATATTCGGCGTCGCTGATCTCCGGCGCGTCGTCGGCATGGTAGCGACGGTTATGGTGCGCGATCTCGCGAGCGAGCCGTTCGAGCTCGGCTTCGGCTTCGGCTTCGTTCACCGCCAATCCCCCCGCCGTTCGGCGGCTTTCTTATAGGCCTTGCCCCCCTCTCGCTGGCCCACCGACAGGACCATGACCACGAGCCGCTTGTCCTCCACCTCATATATCAACCGATAGCCGGAGCTGCGAAGCTTGATCCGGTAGCAATTCGGCATGTGTGCCAGCTTGTCGCCAGGCACATGGGGATGCTGCGTCCGCTCCTGCAGCTTCTTGTGGAATTGGGCCTTCAGCGTCGCCCCGAGCTTGTCCCATTCGCGACGCGCCGAAGGCACGAACGCCACCTCATAAGAGGTCATCGAGCGATACCGTGACGGCTTCATCCTTTTCGGCCAGACGCTCCCGCGCGATCTCCGACAGCTCCATGTCCTCGACGAGATCGGAGAGATATTCCCACACCTCGGGCGAGATGACGTAGGCGACCGGCTTGTTGCGGTTGAGGATGGCGACCTGCTGCTCGCGGGCGGCGGCGATCACGGCGGCCGGGTTCTTCTTGAGCTCGCTGATCCCGACGCAGGCATCGGCGAGGATCGGTACGACCGGATTGGTTGGAAACGGCGCGTTCATGACCCTCAATTAGTACCTGGAACAGGTCTCGTCAATCGGCGAAGCATTCGGCGAGGAAGGCTTCCAGCGCCTTCCACGAGCGCCGATCCGCCGCCGCGTCGTAGGCGAGGCCGCGCTCCGGATCGTTCGCCGCCGGGTTGGTGAAGCCGTGCATGACGCCGCCATAAGCGTGTACTTGCCAGTCGGCGCCGGCGCGGGTCAGCTCCGCTCCCAGCGCCTCGACCGAGGCCGGCGGCGCCATCGGATCGTCCCAGCCGTGGAAGGCGACCACCTTGGCCCGGATCGGAATTCCCTCGCGATTGCCGGGCGGCGTGAGCAGGCCGTGGAAGCTCGCCACGCCGCGCACGTTTGCGCCGGTGCGGGCGAGGTCCAGCGCGCATAGCCCGCCGAAACAATAGCCGATCGCGGCGACGCGGGCGGGATTCACCTCGGGCAGCGCCCGCACGGCCTCGAGCACCGCCAGCAGCCGCGCCTGTAGCCGGAGCCGGTCGCCGAGCAGGTCCATCATCAGCGCCCGGCATTCCTCGCGCGGCTTGCCAATATGCTCCTTTCCATAGAGGTCGGCGACCACGGCCGTGTAGCCGAGCCCGGCCAGCCGCCTCGCGAAGCCGAGCTCGAGCTCCGAGCGGCCCATGATCGTGGGGAAGACGAGGATGGCGGGGCGGGGGGCGAGGGCGGCCGGCTCATGGACAAGCGCCGCTTCGAGCAGTGCCTCGCCGTCGCGCACTTCGGTCAAGCGATGCTGCACGGTCATGCCGCCTCCAGCAGCCTGTCGGCCTGGGCGCGCGCTTCGTCGGTGACGTGGGCGCCCGACAGCATCCTCGCAATCTCCTCGCGCCGCGGCCCCTCGTCGAGGCGGTGGACGCTGGTGCGGGTGACGAGGCCGGAGTGGCTCTTCTCGATGAGCCAATGGGTGCGGCCGCGCGCGGCGACCTGGGGCGAGTGGGTGACGACGAGCAATTGGGCGCCTTCCGCGAGGCGATGGAGCCGCTCGCCGATCGCGGAGGCGACGGCGCCGCCGACGCCGCGGTCGATCTCGTCGAAGATCATCGTCCGCGCCGCGCCTTGCTCGGCCAGCGCCACCTTCAAGGCGAGGATGAAGCGCGACAGCTCGCCGCCGCTGGCGATGCGGATGAGCGGCGCGAACGGCGCCCCGGGATTGGTCGAGACCTCGAACTCGACGCGGTCGCGGCCCCGGGCCGACCATTGCGGCTCGGCCAGCGGCTCGATCGCGGTCCGGAATTGGGCGGCGTCGAGCTTCAGCGGCGCCAGCTCGCGCGCCACCGCCTCATCGAGGCGCGCCGCGGCCGCGCGGCGCGCGTCGGACAGGCGGCCGGCTTCGGCTTCATAGGCGGCGCGGGCGCCAGCCACACGCCGCTCCAGCGCCGCCAGGCCTTCCTCGCCGGCGTCGAGGGCGGCGAGGCGCGCGGCGAGCTCGCCGGCCAAAGCAGGCAGCGCATCGGGCTCGACCCGGTGCTTGCGGGCGAGCGAGCGTATCTCGAACAGGCGCGTCTCGGCCTCCTCGAGCCGGGCGGGGTCGAACGCCATCGCCTCGGCCGCCGCGGCGAGCCGGTCCTCGGCGTCCGAGGCCTCGATCAGCGCCCTGTCGAGCGCCTCCAGGGCGGCGGCGAGCCGTTCATCCTCCCCCGCGACGCGCTCCAGCCGCCGCGCCGCCTGGCGAAGCAGAGCGAGGCCGCCGTCCGAGCCCTCGAGCAACTGGCCGACCGCGCCGATATCCTCGGCCAGCCGCGCCCCTTTCTGCATGTCGGCGCGGAGGCCGGCGAGCGCCTGCTCCTCGCCGGCTTCCGGAGCCAGCTTGCCCAGCTCCGCCACCGCATGCTCGAGCCATTCGCGGTCGCGCGCCGCCGCTTCGATGTCCTCGCGCGCCCGGGCGAGCGCCGCCTCCGCCTCTCCCCAGGCCCGGAACACCGCTTCCGCCGCTTCCGTGTCGATGCCGCCGAACGAATCGAGCAAGGCGCGGTGGCCGCGCGGGTTGAGCAGGCCGCGATCGTCGTGCTGGCCGTGTATCTCGACCAGCAACGCCCCGAGCTCGCGCAGCAGGCCCACCGACGCCGACTGGTCGTTGACGAGGGCGCGGCTGCCGCCGTCGGCTCGGACGATGCGGCGGACGACGAGCGGCTCGCCCGGCTCGCCTTCCAGGCCGTTCTCGGCGAGGAGCGCCCGCGCGCGGTGGCCGGCCGGAAGGTCGAAGCTCACCGTCACCACCGCCTGCGCCTGGCCTTGGCGGACGAGGCCGCTGTCGGCGCGGGCGCCGAGCGCTAGGCCGAGCGCGTCGAGCAGGATCGACTTGCCCGCGCCGGTCTCGCCGGTGAGGACGCCGAGGCCAGGGCCGAACTCGAGGTCGAGCCCCTCGATCAGCACGACGTCGCGGATGGAAAGGCCGGTCAGCATCGACCGGCTTTTGCCACCCTCCGATTCCTCAGATCAAGCCGCCGCTTTGGCGGGGGCGGGCGGGCCGCCATGCTTCTGCATCAGGGCGTAGGCGCGCTCATACCATTTGGTGTTGGGATAATTGGCGCCGAGCACCGCCGCCGCCTTCTGCGCCTCCTCCGGGAGGCCGAGGGCGAGATAGCTCTCGGTGAGGCGCATCAGCGCTTCGGCGACGTGGCTGGTGGTCTGATATTCCTCGACGACGGTGCGGAAGCGGACGACCGAGGCGAGCCACTGGTTGCGGCGCTGGTAGAAGCGGCCGATGTCCATTTCCTTGCCGGCGAGATGGTCGCGGACGAGGTCGACCTTCAGCCGCGCGTCGGAGGCGTAGCGCGTGTCGGGATAGCGGCGGATCAATTCGCCGAGCGAATCCAGCGCCTGCTTGGTGGTCGTCTGGTCGCGCTCGACGTCGTTGATCTGCTCGTAATAACTGAGCGCGATCAAATAATAAGCATAAGGCGCGTCGCGGTTGCCGGGATGGATGGAGAGGAAGCGGCGGGCGCTCTCGACCGACTTGGTATAATCCTTGGCGGCATAATAGCTGAACGCGCTCATCAACTGGGCGCGGCGGGCCCAGACGGAGTAAGGATGCTGGCGCTCCACCTCGTCGAACACGGTGGCGGCGAAGGCATAATTGCCCCGGTCGAGCTGCTGCTTGCCGAGATTGTAAAGGGTGGCGACGTCTCGGGCGACATACTGGGTATCGGCATGGGTCGTCTTGCCCCGGCCGGCGCAGGCGCCGAGGGGAAGAACGACGCCGAGCAGGAGGGCGGCGAGGAGCGGACGGGGGATATGACGCGGCATGTCGGGCTTCTTAGCGGAGGGTGTCGGCAAGGCCAAGCGGATAGGCGGGAGGCCGGAAGGATGAGCGCAGGCGCGATGAACCGCGGTTTAATGGTTCGCCGCTAAGGGGGCGTGATGCTGCGCGTGCTGACTTTGTCGACTCTGTTCCCCAGCGCGCTCGAGCCCACGCTCGGGCCTTTCGTAGCGCGCCAGACGCTCGGTCTGGCGGCCCGCGACGACGTGGCGCTGGAAATCGTCTCGCCGGTCGGGCTGCCGCCCTTCCCGCTCTCGCTCCACCCGCATTATTCGGCGCGCCGGACGCTGCCGCGCGAGGAGACGTGGCAAGGCCTCATCGTCCATCGCCCGCGTTTCTCGCCGCTGCCCGCCGCGCGCCAGCCGGCGGCGATCGCCGCCGCCGTCCGCCCGATCGCCCAGGCCTTCGCTCCCGACGTGATCGACGCCGAATTCTTCTGGCCCGACGGCCCCGCCGCGTTGCGGCTCGCCGAGGCGCTCGGCGTCCCCTTCTCGGTCAAGGCGCGGGGCAGCGACGTCAATCACTGGGCCCGCCGCCCGGGCATCGGCGCCCAGATCCTCGCGGCGGCGCGCGCGGCGGGCGGGCTGCTCGCGGTCAGCGAAGCGCTGAAGGGCGAAATGGTCGCGCTCGGCATGCCGGCGGAGAAGATCAGGGTCCACCATACCGGCGTCGACCGCGCGCTCTTCCGCCCCGGCGACCGGCCGGCGCTGAAGGCGGAGCTGGGCGTGGAAGGCCCGCTGGTTGTCACCGCCGGCGCGCTCATCCCGCGCAAGCGTCCGGAGCTGGTGCTGGACGTGGCCCGCGTGGTGCCCGAAGCGACCTTCCTGTTCGTCGGCGACGGGCCGGAGCGCGCCCGGCTCGAGCGCGCGGCCGGAGCCAACGTGCGGTTCGCCGGGCGCCGTCCGCACGAGGCGCTGCCGCTCTACCTCGCCGCCGCCGACGTCATGCTGCTGCCCTCGGCCTCGGAAGGCCTCGCCAACGTGTGGGTCGAGGCTTTGGCCTGCGGTACCCCGGTCGTCGTCACCGACGCCGGCGGCGCGCGCGAAGTGGTGACGAGCCCCGCCGCGGGCCGGATCGCCGCGCCGCAAGCCGCCGCGCTGGCCGAGGCGGTGCGCGACCTGCTGGCGTCGCCCCCCGCCCCCGAGGAGGTCGCGCGCGCGGCGCAGGCCTTCAGCTGGGAGCGCAACGCGGCCGAATTGTTCGACCATCTCTCTTTGGTGTCAGCCGAGCGGCATTAAGGCGGCGACGATCCAGCGTTGCTCGCCGCGCAGCAGGCCCCAGGCGCGGGCGGCGGCGCGGCTGTCCATCGCCTCGACGCCGATCCCGCGCGCCTCGATCGCGCGGACCAGGGCGCGCGGCGGCAGGGCGTGCGACGCGCCGGTGCCGAGCAGCAGGAATTCGGGCGGGGGCGAGAAGCCGAGCACAAGCTCGAGGCCCGCCTCGGTCAAGGCGGGCGCTTCCCATTCGCGGGCGCTTTCGGGCGTCAGCAGCAAGGCGCGGTAGACGCGGCCGTCGACCGCGAAGCCGCCGCTCTCGAAGCCCTGGACGACGGGCCCGTCGGGCTTGGCCGCGCGGTCCATCCGCGCCATCTCAATGGCCTTCGCGTATCCGTTCGGCGGCGCCCGCCTTGATCTTCTGCTCCTTCTCCGGCTGCGGCCGCAGCCCCAAGGTGATGAGCAAGGAGGAGGAGACGTAGATCGACGAATAGGTGCCGACGAAGACGCCCAGGATCATCGCCGCGGTGAAGCCGCGCAGCACGTGCCCGCCCCAGATCAGCAGCGCGCCGAGCGCGAGCAGCACGGTCAGCGAGGTCATCACCGTGCGCGGCAGCGTCTCGTTGACCGACAGGTCGACGATGCCGCTCATGTCCATCTGGCGGTATTTGCGCATATTCTCGCGGATGCGGTCGTCGATGACGATCTTGTCGTTGATCGAATAGCCGACGATGGTCAGCACCGCCGCGACGATGTTGAGGTCGAACTCGAGCCGCGTGATCGCGAAGAATCCGAGCGTCATCAGCACGTCGTGGCCGATCGCGACGAAGGTCGAGACGCCGAACTGCCATTCGAAGCGGAACCAGCCGAACAAGGCGATGGCGAAGACGGCGAGGATGACGGCGAGGATGCCGTTCCTGATCAACTCGTCCGACACCTTGCCCGAGACGGTGTCGGTGCGGTTGAACTGGACGGTCGGGAAGCGCTGCTTGATCGTCGCCTGGACCCGGTTGACGAGGGCGGTGGTCGCCGCCGGATCGCTGCTCTTGGGCAGCGGCATGCGCACCGAGACGGTACGCGGGTCGCCGAACTGCTGGAGCGACACGTCGCCCAATTGCAGCCGGTCGATGTCGCGCCGAAGGTCGTCGAGCGGCGCCGGCCGGTCGAACTTGGCTTCCACCATCAGGCCGCCGACGAAGTCGACGCCGAGGTTGAGCCCCCGCGTCACCGTCGCGAACAAGGCGATCACGGTGAGCAGAGCGGTGAGCCCGAACGCCCAGGGCCGCAGCCGCACGAAGCGGATGTTGGTGTTGTCGGGAACGAGCTTCAGGAGTCGCATCGTTCGTGCCTCAAATGTGGAGCGTCGCCGGACGGCGGCGGCGGATGTAGCCGGCGGTCAGCATGCGCGTGAAGGTGACGGCGGTGAACACCGAGGTCATGATGCCGATCAGCAGCACCACCGCGAAGCCCTTCACCGGGCCGGAGCCGAGCAGCAGCATGATCACGCCCGAAATGGCGTGCGTCGCGTTGGCCTCGAAGATGGTGCGGCTCGCCTCCTTGTAGCCGAGCTCGACCGCCATCACGACGCTGCGCCCGCGCCGCAATTCCTCGCGGATGCGCTCGTTGATCAGCACGTTGGCGTCGACCGCGGTGCCGATGGTCAGCACGAAGCCGGCAATGCCCGGCAGAGTGAGCGCCGATCCGAAGATCGCCATCACCGCCAGGATGACGAAGATGTTCAGCACCACCGCGAAGTTCGCATAGACGCCGAACCGCCCGTAGGTGACCAGCATGAAGACGATGATCGCGACCGAGGCGATGGTCGAGGCGAGGATGCCGGCGTGGATCGAATCCTGCCCCAGGCCGGGGCCGACGGTGCGCTCCTCGACCACCTTCAGCGCCACCGGCAGCGCGCCCGATTGCAGGCCGATGGCGAGCTGCTGGGCCGATTGGACGGTGAAGCTGCCGTTGATGATCGCCGAGCCGCCGAGGATCGGAGACTCGATGTTCGGCGCGGAGATGACGATGTTGTCGAGGATGATCGCGAACGGCTTGTTGACGTTCTCGCGGGTGACCTGGGCGAAGCGGCGGCCGCCCTCGGCGTTGAAGGTGATCGACACGGCCGGGAGGTTGTTCTGGTCGTAGCTCTGCTGGGCCTTGGTGAGCTGCGAGCCGGTGATGATCGCGCGGCGCTGCACCGCGATCGGCGCGCCGTTCTCGTAATGGAGGATCTGGCTGCCGATCGGCGCCCGGCCGGAGCGGAGCTGGTCGGCCGTCGCGTTGAGGTCGACCAGCTTGAACTCGAGCTTGGCGGTCTTGCCGATCAGCGCCTTCAAGGCCGCCGGATTGCCGAAACCCGGCACCTGGACGAGAATGCGGTCCGAGCCCTGGCGGATGATGGTCGGCTCCTTGGTGCCGAGCGCGTCGATCCTTTTCCTCACCACGTCGGTGGCGCCGTTCATCGCCTGGTTGACGAAGTCCTGGAGGCCGGCGCGGGTCGGCGTCATCACGATGCGGGCGCCGTCGACGACGCGCACGTCCCAGTCGCGCTGCCCGGTGGTGCCGACGCCGGCGGTCTGGTTGCGGGCGATCTCCATTGCCGCGTCGAGCCGGGCCGGGTCGCGGATCAGGAAGGCGAGCGCGCCGTCGCTGGTCGAGACGTCGCCCATCTCGATGGCGGGGTCGGCGCGGCGCATCTGCGAGCGGATCTGCTCCTCCATCGCCGCGACCCGCGACTTGGCGACGTCGGCGACGTCGGCCTCGAGCAGGATCTGCGAGCCGCCGGCAAGGTCGAGGCCGAGGCTGATGCGCGGCAGCGAATCGAGGTGGAGGCGCTTGGCATTGGTCTCGCCGATCAGGCTCGGAATGGCGAGCAGCACGCCGATGCCGAGGGCGAGGCAGATGAGGATCCGCTTCCAGCGGGGAAAGTCGAGCATCGGATCAGTCGTTCGCGGGCTTGGTGCCGAACGGGCGGACGTCGCTCAGCATCGACTTGACGACGCGGATGCGCACGCCCGAGGCGATTTCGAGCTCGACCTCGGCCTCGTCGACCTTGGTCACCTTGCCGACCACGCCGCCGCCGGTCACCGCTATGTCGTTCTTCTTGACGGCGTTGATCACCGCCTGGTGCTGCTTCACCCGCTGCTGCTGCGGCCGGATGAGCAGGAAATAGAAGATGACGAAGATGAGGAGCAGAGGCGCCATCTGGACGAGGAACCCCGCCCCCGAGGAGGACGCGGCACCGGTCGATGCGAAGGCGGGCGTGGCGAACATGTGGATGATACCTGGTGTGAGGCCGGCGCGCATGCAAGCGGCCGAAGGGCGCCGGGCGGTTAACATGCGTTCCCCGCCTCGCGCAAGCCGAAGCGAAGCTCTTGAAACGCGCGGCGGGTCCGTTAAGCCTGCGCAACGGACTTTCTGCGTGAAAGGGGGAAGCGAAGATGATCGGACGTTTCGCATTCGCCGCGGCGGCCGCGGCTCTGGCGCTGTCTTTTGCCGGCTCGGCCCAGGCCGCGCCCGACGGCAAGAACCGCAAGGTGACGGTGGTCAACGTCAGCACCCAGACGGTGCGCGAGCTCTACGCCTCGCCGATCACCGCCACGACCTGGGAGGAGGATCTGCTCGGCCAGCGCACCTTGACCGCGGGGCAGAGCATTTCCGCCAACATCGATAACGGCACCACCGAATGCTATTACGACCTCAAGGCGGTGCTCGCCGACGGCAAGGCGCTCGAGCAGCGCAAGGTCAACGTCTGCGCGGCCAGCAAGTGGGTGATCGGCGACAGCGGCAATTCGATCCAATAGCCGCACGCCAATGGCCCGTGCCAATAGCTGCCGGCTTGCCTTGGGCGGCGCCCGGGCCTAAAGGCGCGCCCTCGGTCGGGGCGTAGCGCAGCCTGGTAGCGCATCACACTGGGGGTGTGGGGGTCGCTGGTTCGAATCCAGTCGCCCCGACCATTAACAGGTCGGCAGTCCCCCGGACTGCCGAGCCCTGTCTGGGGGACAGGTCGACCTGTTAATTTGCCCTCCTTGAGACCGTCCGGGGGACGGTCTCGGGCAATGATCCGCCGGAGGCGAGCCTCCCTCCGCACCGCCTCACGCCGCCGCCGCCTCGGCGTTCAGCACCTTGGTGTAGAGCTTGCCGATGCCGATCAGCGCCAGGCCGAGCACCAGGAAGGAGAGGATCCTCAGCACCCCCTCGAGCGCGCCCGCGTCGACCAGGAACACCTTGATCGTGGTCGCGGTCAGCAAGGCGAGCCCCGCCACCCGCACCGCTTTGTCCCGCCCCCTGATCCCGCCGAGCAGCAAGGCGATCGACAGCAGCAGGCCGGCGAGGGAATAACCGTAGGATTCGGTCGAGGAGACGCCCGGCCGGTCGAGCAGCGGCCCCTGGAAGCCCTGCCGCACCATCAGCATGACGCCGAGCACCAGCGACGCCAGCGACAGCAGCAGCCAGGCGCCCGATCTTAGCTCATGGTCGGCGCCGCGGCGGGCGGCATAGAGCCAGAAGGCGCTGAGCAGGAAAGCCGGGGCTATCAGGTTCAGCACCGGCCAGGCGCCGACATTCTGCTCCACCGCGAGCGGATTATGGATCAGCATGTCGAACCAGACGAGCCGCGCCGCCGCCAGCGCGGTCAGCGCCGTCCCCGCCCGCCAGCGTGCCGCCCCGTCGAGCCCGCGGATCGGCAGCCGCCCGCGGCAGACCAGCCAGCCGAGCAGGAACAGGGCCTGGTCGATGAGGGTCCGCTCGGCGAAGCCGCGGGCGACGAAATCCTCCGGGCCCGAAAGGCCGAAGCCGTGCTTGAACGCTATGTAGGCGGCGGCCACCGCGAACAGCCCGGCGAGGGCGAGCGGCAGCCGGCGGGCGCGCGGCAGCGGCTCGGGGACGATTCGCCAGACGAGGACGAGCAAGGCGGCGGGCAGCAGCAGGTCCTGCGCCGCCAATGCGACCCCGGGCAGCGAATCGGCAAAGACGGGCATGCCGACCACCGAATCGGCGATCCGCTCCCACAAGGCCGCGACGTTGGCCGCCGCGACCAAAGCGGCCGCCGAGAGGCCGGCGAAGGCGAGCAAGGCGACTCCGTCGTCGCCGGTCCGCCGCCCCGCCCAGGCGAGGCCGAGGACGATCGCCAGCCACGCGGCGGCGAGCAAGGCGGGCGGCACGAGGTCGTAGGCGCCGAGGCCGAGCAGCAGAGCGGCGGCGGCCGCGGCGAGGGCGAGCGGCGCGTCGATCTCGCCGGGCCGGGCGCGGCGGCGCCGGGTCCAGGCGAGCCAGGCGGGGCCGGCGGCGAGGGCGAGGGCCAGCGCGCCCCACAAAGGCCGGTCGAGCAGCTCGGGCCGCTCCGCCCTGAGGATCGCCGCCGGGGCGAGGAAAGCGAGGCAGAAGGTCGCGAAAGCCAGGGGGGACGCCGGGCTCGGCGCCTCGCGCCGCAGCGCCGCCGGCAGGCTGCCGAGCGCGAACAAGGCGGTGATGCCGGCCGCGACCAAAGGCAGCGACGCCTGCGGCTGGGCCGCCTTCAGCGACAGCAACAGCAAGGCGAGCAGCAAGGCGCCGAGCGGCAGCGCCCGCAATTCGCGCCGGCGCGCCGCGAGCACGAAGCCGGCGGCGGCGAGCAGGCCGAACAGGCCCCAGGCGGGCAGGCCCATATCCTCCCGCGCGACCAGGCCGGCCAGCTCGACCAGGGCGATCGCGGCGGGGCGCAGGAAATCCACCTCCCACCCCTCGCCCGCCTTGATCAGCGAGGCGCCGAGGCCGACGGCGAGGATGAACACGCCCGCCGCCATCGCGTCGAACGGGGTCGAGAACAGCAGGCCGCCGCCCCACAAGAAGCTGGCCAGCGCCGCCGTCGCCGCCAGCCAGGTCCAGCCGCGCCGCCCCGCCAGCGCCAGCAAGGCGACGTCGAGCAGCGCCAGATATGTTAGCAAAGGTATCGCGGAATCGCTTTTTTCGCCCACCAGCAACGGCGTCAGGAAGCCGCCGACCAGGCCCATCGCCGCCGCCGGCGCGCCGTGGCGCAGCGACAGGAACAAGGCCGCCGCGGTCACCGCCACCATCAGCCCGAAGGCGGTGCCGCCGCCGATCAGATGATGGACGACGAGCGAGCCGTAGGCGGTCGCGTAGAGAATGAGGATGCCGGCGCCGACCAGGGCCTGGGCGACGCGGGCGTCGACCGCCCAGGCGGCGCGGCCGCGGGCGAGCTCGCCGAGCGCGAGCAAGGCGAGGCCCAGCGACGCCGCCAGCCCCATCTGCACCGGCGGCGTGACGAGGCCGATCTGGACCGAATAGCGGACCAGCAGCACGCCGGCGACGGCCAGCGCGATGCCGCCGGCCCAAATCATCAGCCGCCCGCCGACCCAGCGCTCGAAGAAGCCGCCGAGCGTCTCGCGCTCGGGCGCCGGAGCCTCCGGTTCGGGATCGGGCTCCGCGCCGGAATCGGTACGGGGAGCGAGCCGATCG